>JAIXYM010000140.1 GCA_027490255.1 Oxalobacteraceae bacterium
CCCATAAAAAAGCCCTCATGAAGTCGACCCGGTGTCGCGCATGAAGGCTTCGTAACTAAATAAGATATTTTGTTCTTTGAATGTATATCTTATTTATACGTCACTTTTTTACAACAAAATATTGAAGAAATTGTTTTTCATCTTTTAAAAGCGCTCCTGATAGAGCGACATACTCTCTACCAAGACAGCGAATGCTTCTGAAGGGATCGACAGCAAGCACCGATGCCCCGATACAGCTAGCTAAAGTTTTCGGCAAATTTTTACGCCTGGTCGGTCACCATGCATCAGCCGAATGGCCAGGGGTTGAAACTGAAATACCCCAGAAGAAACACGGCCAAGGCGAGCAAAAATTTCTTCCAATCGTGTTTCATGTTCAGGATATCCAGTGAGAGGTCAAGTCAGATCACGCCATCAGCGCGAAATTGAGTAATTTGATCAGGCAGGTATCCCAACGACTCAAGCACCGTCTGGTTATGCTCCCCCAACTCCGGCCCCAGCCAGCGCGTGCCGCCCGGTGTTTCAGACATTTTGGGGGTGACCGCTGGCATTTTGATCGGCGAACCATCTCTGAACGCATGCTGCTCGAACATCTGACGTGCGAGAAATTGCGGGTCTTGCAGCATGTCGCGTACCGAGTAAATTTTTGACACCGGTACATCGGCTGCCTTGAGCACTTCCAGCGCCCTATCAATCTGCTGCTGGCTGCACCAAGACTGGATCGCGCCATCAATCTCCACGACGCGGACGACGCGTCCGGCATTGTGGGCGAGTTCAGGGTCATCGGCCATATCGTCCCGCCCAATCGCGCGCATCAGCCGCTTGAAAATCGCATCGCCATTGCCAGCAACAACGATGTTTTCGCCATCGGCTGTGGTGTAAGTGTTGGAAGGCACGATGCCGGGCAAGGCACCGCCGGTCCGTTCGCGAATCACACCCGCGTGGTCATACTCCGGCACCAGCGATTCCATCATGTTGAACACTGCTTCATACAAGGCAACATCAACCATCTGTCCCTGCCCCGCTTTGAGGTCCTCACCTGTTTTTCCATTCCAACGACCACCCGTCACATCCCGATGGCGTAACGCCATCAACGCACCGATCGCGCCATGCAGCGCAGCGATGGAATCACCAATAGAAATACCAATTCGAACCGGCGGGCGATCTGCATGACCGGACACATAGCGAATGCCACCCATCGATTCGCCGATGGCACCAAAACCTGGTGCATCACGCATCGGCCCGGTCTGGCCATAGCCAGATAGCCGCACCATGATCAGCGCGGGATTAATCGCGCGCAGTTGTTCGTAACCGAGATTCCATTTCTCGAGTACGCCGGGACGGTAGTTCTCGATGATGATATCGGCATCCAATGCGAGCTGACGCGCGATGTCCTGCGCGCGCGGATCTTTCATATTGAGTGTGATGCTTTTCTTGTTGCGGCTCTGCACGCTCCACCAAAGCGAGTTACCGTCTTTAAGCACGCGCCACTGGCGTATCGGATCACCGCCATCAGGTGATTCGACCTTGATGACTTCGGCGCCGAATTCAGCCAGCATCCGCGAGCAGAATGGACCCGCGATCAAGGTACCCAACTCGAGTACCTTGATACCTGCAAGTGGACCCTGTGGAACAGACTTGTTTTCCATGCGAAGACTCGGTGGAAGAAAATACGATCAGGTTGAACGACGATCTAGCATGGCGCGCGCGATGGTACCGGCATCAACATATTCGAGTTCGCCACCGACCGGCACACCGCGCGCGAGGCGGCTGACTTTCAAGCCGCGCGTCTTGAGAGTTTCACTGATGTAGTGGGCTGTCGCTTCACCTTCATTGGTGAAGTTGGTCGCCAAGACGACTTCGGTGACTACGCCATCGGTGGCACGCGCAATCAGTTTATCGAGATGCAGATCTTTGGGGCCGATACCGTCGAGCGGTGACAATCTTCCCATCAAAACAAAATACAAGCCCTTGAAGGTGAGTGTCTGCTCGATCATCAGTTGATCACCCGGCGTTTCAACCACGCACAGCTGCGTGGCATCACGCTCGGTATCAAGACAGGTTTCACAGATCTCGTTTTCAGTGAACGTATTACACAGAGCGCAATGCTTTACGCGCTCGACTGCCTCCGACAAAGCTCGGGACATCAGCGCAGCACCCTCTCGATCGTGCTGCATCAAATGGTAAGCAATGCGCTGCGCGGATTTCGGCCCGACACCGGGCAGGCGACGCAGCGCCTCGGTCAGGAAATCCAGGCTGGATGGATTTTTC
This sequence comes from Oxalobacteraceae bacterium, assembly GCA_027490255.1. Lineage (GTDB taxonomy): Bacteria > Pseudomonadota > Gammaproteobacteria > Burkholderiales > Burkholderiaceae_D > Pernthalerella. The sequence goes on from JAIXYM010000140.1 coordinate 2,269, forward strand.
AAGCGCTGAGTGTGATCAGAATGGCAGTTTGAAACCGGGCGGCAGCGGTAACCCCGCTGTCATACCGGACATTTTTTCGTTTGATGTGGCTTCGGCTTTGCGCACTGCGTCGTTGAATGCAGCTGCGACGAGATCTTCCAGCATGTCTTTGTCTTCACCCAGCAGTGAGGGATCAATGGTGACGCGCTTGACATCATTTTTGCAGGTCATGATGACCTTGACCATGCCAGCACCGGCCTGACCTTCGACTTCGATCGTCGCCAGCTGATCCTGCATTTTTTTCATGTTGTCCTGCATGGCCTGAGCTTGTTTCATCAGACCGGCAAGTTGGCCCTTCATCATGATGGACTCCTCTAAATAAAGTTAAACAGGTTTGATCGAACCCGGCACGATGGTGGCACCAAATTCGCGTATTAAGGTTTGTACAAACGGATCCTCATTGAGCGTTTGCTCGGCCAGCTGTTGCCGTCGCGCCTGCTCGGCCACCGACGCCGCGTGTGCGGTGCGCGTGACGTTACCGATTTCAGTCTCCAGCTTCACCGTTTTTTCAAAATAATCGCTCAGTGCAGCGGCTAATTTATCGGCGCTGCCGGCTGACAGCAGTGTTTCAACCGGTACGCGCAGTTTCATGATGCGCACGTGCGCAGCATCTTCGCTACCGAGCAATTCACTTTGTGTGGCCAATTGCTGCACCACGCCTTTGAGGGGCAGTTGCCTGACCAATGCGGGCCAGTCGATCGCGCCGGCTGCGGCAGGCATGGCTAAGCTTTGAGCTGACGTCGTTACGATTTCAGCGGGCTGCTCAGTTTTTTTTTGAGCCGTATCGCCCTCGGCAGTATCGCGAACGGGCAGGTCGGCAGCGGGTTCAGACAAAAAATCATCTTGCGGTGGGACCGCTTTTGCAGCTGACTTACCACCACGTGCTGCCGCCAGCGCCGCCATGGCGGGACCGACGGGTTTCTTATCCGGATTCGTGGTCTTTGCGGATGTCTCTGCCGGCACGGCAGGTGTTGACGGGAAAGGTGCAGCAGCTTGTTTTACGGTTGAAGCAAGTGGAGCAACACGAGGCGCTGCCTGAGGTGAAGCGTGACCTTGTGCAGTGTGACCTTGTGCAGCGCGACCTTGCGCACCGCTCGGTGTTGCCGACGATACGGGCGCAAAGGCCAGCATCCGCAACAGTGCCATCGTAAAACCAGCATACTCATCCGGCGCCAAGCCCAGTTCATTGCGACCATGCACAACGATCTGATAACAGAGCTGAATATCCTCCGGCGTAAATACTGACGCCAAACGCAATATATCTTCGCGCTCGGGCAATTCATCGGGAATCGCAGCGGGGACCGTCTGCGCAATCGCGATGCGGTTAAGCAGGGTGCCAAGATCTTGCAGTGCATTGCTGAACGACAGACTGCGTGTGGCCATGTCATCGGCAACCGCAAGCAATGCGACACCATCCTGCGCTGACAGTGCATCCAACAAACCAACGAGATAGCTGTGATCCAGCGCGCCTAGCATGCCTTGTACTGCATCGAGCGTCACCTGACCGGCGGCATAGGCAATGGCCTGATCGGTCAGCGACAAAGCATCACGCATGGATCCTTGTGCGCCTTGCGCGAGCAATCGCAAAGCGGGTGATTCGAAACTGATCTGCTCTTGCGCAAGGATGTTTTCAAGATGGCCGACAATGCCTGCCGGTGCCATTTGTTTCAGATTGAATTGCAGACAACGAGACAGCACCGTGACCGGGATTTTTTGCGGATCAGTGGTCGCAAGAATGAATTTGACGTGCTCAGGCGGCTCTTCCAGTGTTTTCAGCATCGAATTGAATGCCTGACTGGACAGCATGTGCACCTCGTCGATCATGTAGACCTTGAAGCGTGCATTGGAGGGCGCATAGACGGCTTGCTCGAGCAGCTGCGCCATATCGTCCACACCGCGATTGGATGCAGCATCCATTTCAATATAGTCAACGAAACGCCCGGCATCAATTGCCACACAGGCTTCGCAGACACCACAAGGGTGCGCGGTAATGTCACCCTGACCATCGCTGCCCTGACAATTGAGCGATTTAGCCAAAATGCGCGAGAGCGTAGTCTTGCCGACACCTCGGGTGCCGGTGAAGAGGTAGGCATGATGCAGGCGCTTTTGCTCCAGCGCGTGCGTCAGCGCACGCACGACGTGCTCCTGACCGACCAGACTGTCGAAATTTTTCGGGCGATATTTGCGTGCTAGAACCTGATAAGACATGTCCGGCGCCATCAAGGATGAGTCAGGCATTTTACCCGAGAGGCTGCACACGACACCCGAATGAGGGAGGTGCGATGAAATGCCGGAACAAAGGCAGAGAACAAACGGAATGACCGTAAGGAAATCGAGGCGAGCCTTGTCTGCGGCACTTGCGGGGAATGGCTGTGGCTGCTTCGTTCCCGACCTGACCAGGTTGACCAAGCCACAATGCGCAGGGGCCCGCCGCTGCGGATTTTATCAGTATTCATCGTGCAGAAACCGCGCTGCGCTCTCAATAAGATTTGCAATGCCTGATCTCAAAAGCCTAATTCCGTCCACAAGGCATCGACGCGCGCTTTGACTTGCGCATCCATCGTGATGGTTCGTCCCCACTCGCGACTAGTTTCACCGGGCCATTTATTGGTCGCATCAATCCCCATCTTGCTACCCAGACCGCTCACAGGTGAAGCAAAATCCAGATAGTCAATCGGCGTGTTGTCCACCATCGTAGTGTCGCGGATGGGATCGACGCGGGTCGTAATGGCCCAGATCACTTCTTTCCAATCGCGAATATTCACATCCTCATCCACCACCACAATGAACTTGGTGTACATGAACTGCCGCAAGAAACTCCAGACACCAAACATCACGCGCTTGGCATGACCGGGATAGGATTTTTTCATTTGCACAACCGCCATGCGGTAGCTGCAGCCCTCGGGGGGCAGATAGAAGTCAGTAATCTCGGTAAATTGTTTCTGCAGCAGCGGCACAAACACTTCATTCAGTGCGACACCCAATATGGCCGGCTCGTCAGGCGGCTTACCGGTGTAGGTCGAGTGGTAGATGGGATCGCGTCGCATCGTAATTCGGTCAACCGTGAAGACCGGAAACCAGTCCTGCTCATTGTAATAACCGGTGTGGTCACCAAACGGGCCTTCGAGCGCATGCTCATAGCCCGTGCGTGGTCGCGGCGGCGCACCTTCCGGTAGCGGTGCAAGCTGGCTGACGTCTTCAGGATAAATATGCCCCTCAAGCACAATCTCGGCGGAGGCAGGTACGCGCAGCTCGCTGCCCATGGCCTTGACCAGCTCGGTACGGCTGCCCCGCAGGAGTCCGGCAAACTGATATTCAGACAGGCTGTCCGGCACAGGCGTCACTGCCCCCAGTATGGTCGCCGGGTCGGCGCCCAGCGCGACGGCGATAGGATAGGGTTTACCGGGGTTCTGCAAGCAATGCTCCCGGAAATCCAGCGCGCCGCCCCGGTGGGCGAGCCAGCGCATGATGAGCTTGTTCGGCCCGATCACTTGCTGGCGATAGATGCCCAGATTTTGTCGCTTCTTATTAGGGCCCCGGGTAATCACCAACCCCCAAGTAATTAAGGGTGCAATGTCACCCGGCCAGCAATGCTGAATCGGCAAGCGGGCAAGATCGACCTCACTGCCCTCCCAGATGATTTCCTGACAAGGTGCCGAGCGCAGCTCACGGGGCGCCATGTCCCAAACCGACTTTATTAGTGAGCCCAGACCGAGTACATCGCGCAGACCTTTAGGCGGCTCAGGCTCTTTCAGGGCGGCGAGCAAGTGGCCTATTTTGCGCAACTCACTCACATCATCAGCACCCATACCCATGGCCACTCGCTGGGGGGTACCAAACAGGTTACCCAGGACCGGCATCGTGTGTCCGACCGGCTGAGTAAACAGCAAGGCCGGGCCGCCCGCACGCAGGGTACGGTCGCACAACTCCGTCATTTCTAGATAGGGGGAAACGGGCAAGGCCACTTCCGTCAGTTCGCCAGATTGTTTTAATTTGGCAATAAAATCCCGCAAATCGGAATATTTCATCGATGATTGACTTTTTTTGATGTGAAAGGTGATGGCTTAGCTAACGCCCACAAACACCTGATTTTACGGGGATTTGCTGCAACGCAACCAAATTTTCATAAGAATTAGTTATAGAAAATCTCTTTTATAGTATTGACTCGATATATTCACCTGCCTACAATCCGCTCAAATTTTAAGGCAGCCCTGCTGGAGCAAATCCAGACCATACGGGGGAAATAGTCTGGCTGCCTGTCATAGTGGGGTTGTGACCCAGAGGCGATTGTAAAGCGCCTCGCCAAAAGGGACACGAGCTGAACTCCATACAAGATTGCTTGCGCCACCCTGTTCCAGGGGGCAAACAAGGCAACACCGGCGTTTGCAAAGTCCGAAGTCTGGCGGCAAACGATTTTTAGTATCGCGGTGAATTGAAGCACGAAGCACGAAACACGCTTGCAATTTGGCCTCATCTCAGAGTGCCTGACAAAACGTGACTGGTTACTTGCCATGCTTGCAACGGAGATTGCAGTATGGTCGGGTTTGACACCAGGCGGGTTTTGCCAGGCGCTTTGAGGGCCGCGATGATTCAGGAGGTACCATGAATAATCGACGTGAAGTCACAGCGTTGGTCGGTGCAGGAAATGTTTCATTGCAGTTTGCTCAAGAGCACAGCGACAAGATCGCTGTTCTGGACAGGGTGGTATCCACCGCCCGCAAGGGAATGATGGTCCTCGGCCTGGCATCCATGACGGCGCTGACCGTCATGTTCTTCCGACCCGAACTGACAGACCAGATCAAAGTTATCTCACCGTTTTGGACAGAACCGGCCAACGGTCGCATGACGACCCTCAATGGCCTGAACCAGTCCAAGAACACGGGTGATTCGGTCACTCTGACCACTGCCCTTGGCGAGGCCGGCATGCCGCCTGCGGCATTTTCTGCACCGTCACTCGCGGCACAGCAGCGGGTCACGGGCTGGTTAGCGAAGCGTCACCGCGTTGCTGGTGCTGCCAGCAAAATGCTGGTGGATGCGGCGTACACAACGGCCAAGGAAACAGATATCGATCCCTTGCTGATTTTGTCGGTGATGAGTGTCGAGTCGCGCATGAATCCGTTTGCCCAAAGTCCCATGGGCGCGCAAGGCCTGATGCAAGTGATGACCGATGTACACAAAAATAAATTTGATGATCACGGTGGCACCAAAGCGCTACAGACTCCCAACGCCAACCTGCGTGTCGGCGCGATCCTGCTGAAAGAATCGATCCACAAAACAGGTTCGATTGAATCTGGTCTGAAACGCTACATCGGCGCTGATGATCTTCGCAGCGATGGCGGTTATTCCGTCAAAGTGCTGGGTGAATACGCGAGACTGCAAGCGGTGGCAAGCGGCAGATACGTGGCAGCGACGAAAGCGCCTGCTGCGCCCGCCAACACAACTGCACGCAGCGGTCCCGAGAAATCGAAGGTCCCCGTAGATCAGCCAGCCTGACAACGCTCTAGGAACACTTGGATCATTACTCATCCCGGCGCAAGCCGGGATGTAGCGATTTCACCTGACGCTATCGGAGATAAGTCTCCAGCCTGCGCACCGCTTCTTGCAAATTCTCCATGGATGTCGCATATGACACCCGAATATAGCGCTCAACATCCTGCGTGCCAAAATCGAGTCCGGGCGTCATCACAACTCCGGTGGCCTGCAACACGTCGCGCGTAAATGCATCAGCATCACCAGAAAAACGACTGCAGTCAGCGTAAACATAAAAAGCACCGTCAGGCAGTACCGGTATCGTAAAACCGAGACGCTGCAATTCCGGCACGAGGTAGTCACGACGGCGCTTGAACTCACTTTTGCGTTGTTCGAAAATTACCATCGACTCTGGCGTGAAGCAGGCCAGCGCCGCTTGTTGCGCCAGCGTGGACGCACAGATAAAAAAATTCTGCGCCAGCTTTTCTACCGCCGCCATCATTGAGGTTGGCACCACAAGCCAGCCGAGACGCCAGCCAGTCATGTTGAAGTACTTTGAAAAGCTGTTGATGACGATGATGTCTTCGCCCACTGATAACGCAGAGAACGGCGGCGCGTCATAGGACAGGCCCTGATAGATCTCGTCCACCACCGTAAAACCACCCCGCTCGCGAACCAGTGCGGCGATATCACGCAATTCATTCGTCGCAATCGACGTGCCAGTGGGGTTGGAGGGTGACGCCAGCAACACGCCGCGTGTTGAAGGGTTCCAGTGTTCACGCACCATCTCTGCTGACAATTGAAAGCGTTGCGCTGGCCTGCTGGGAATCAAGCGCGCTCTGCCTTCGAAGGCAGTCACGAAATGGCGATTGCAGGGATAGCTGGGATCGGGCATGAGCACTTCATCATCGCGCCCGACGAGCGCTGCACAGGCCAGTAGCAAGGCACCGGACGCACCGGCCGTGATCACAATGCGCTCTGCAGCGACATCAACCCCAAAGCGCTGCTGATAATGCGCAGCGATGGCCTCGCGCAAAGCGGGCAAACCGACCGCATGGGTATAGCGCATCGTGCCACCGGCAATCGCTTTTGCCGCAGCATCTAACACCGGCTGTGCCGCAGGAAAATCGGGCTCGCCGATGCCCATGTGAATCACCGAACGACCCGCCTGCTCCAGAGCCGCTGCCATCTTGAGCAGCTCCATCACATGAAAAGGCTCGATCTCATCGAGCCGGGCGGCGAGTGGAAAGTTCATACAGTAAGGAGACGCAAACGAACAGCGCTATCGGCTGGCGGCCACTTCAGTCGCGCGCAAGCTGGTAGCCAGCTTATCGAGAACACCATTGACGTATTTGTGACCGTCAATACCACCGAAGGATTTAGTCAGCTCAACGGCTTCGTTGATCACTACCTTGTAGGGAATTTCAATATGGTGCTTGAGTTCGAAGGCACCAATCAATAATGCCGCATGCTCGATCGGCGACAACTGGTCGATGGCACGATCAATCAGAGGCACGATCTCAGTACGCAGGTTGTCCACGTCACGAATGGTCCCGTGCAGCAAAAGATCGAAGTGTTCTGCATCGGCCTTGTCAAAACCATGCGCATTACGTATGTGGGCGTCAATGGCACCCGCATCTTCCTGATTCATCAGCCACTGATATAAGCCCTGCAGCGCGAATTCGCGCGCGCGATGACGCGGTGTGCGGCTTTTGTTCGGATTGGCGTGCTGCGATTTGCTACTCATGAGGTTCAGCCTTATTCATCATCGGCTGCGTCAGCATCGTCGGCCAGTTCTTCCATGGCCACGACCATATTGGCCATTTCAACAGCAACCCGCGCGGCATCAGCGCCCTTGCCTGCCATACGTACTTCCGCCTGCTCTTCGTTTTCGGTGGTCAGTACCGCATTGGCCACTGGCAGACCGAAATCAAGCCCCACACGTGTAATACCGGCACCGGATTCATTGGACACCAATTCGAAGTGATATGTCTCGCCGCGAACCACAGCACCCAGCGCGATCAGTGCATCGAATTGGCCAGATTGGGCCATCTTTTGCAAAGCCAGAGGAATCTCCAATGCGCCCGGCACGGTCACCAGCAATATGTCCTCATCTTCCACACCCAAGTGCTTAAGCTCAGTTAGGCAAGCCGATCTCAGACCATGACAGATGTCTTCGTTGAACCGTGCTTGAACAATGCCGATACGTAGCCCATTGCCTTCAAAATCCGGTTGGTAAGTTCCTACGGTCATGGTACCTCCTGCTTCAGTGATCGGGACTGGCCTGATAGCCAACGACTTCGAGATTGAATCCAGTCATCGAGGGCATTTTGCGGGGATTGGCCAGCAATTTCATTTTTCCCACCCCCAGCTCGCGCAGTATCTGCGCGCCTATGCCATAGGTACGCAAATCCATGCGTGCGGTCTTGGGCGGTACGGGTGGATTCGGGCTGCTCAATGCACTGAACTGAGCGAACATCTGCTCGGCAGATTCTTCGCAATTCAGCAAAACAATGACACCACGCTCGGCGGCCTGAATGGCTGCCATTGCCGACGCCATCGTCCAGGAATGGGTTGTCACGCGTGTTTCAAGTAGATCCAGTATCGACACCGGTTGATGCACGCGCACCAGCGTCTCTTGGTCAGGCTCGATTGCACCATGCACCAACGCGAGATGTGCGCCGCTGCTGGGCTTGTCGCGAAACGCAATCGCCTGGAAACTGCCATGCGGCGTATGCATTTCGCGCTCGGCGACACGCTCGACGATACTCTCATTCTGACTGCGATAGTGAATCAGATCAGCGATGGTGCCTATCTTGAGCTGATGCAGCTTGGCGAACTCCATCAGATCAGGCAGACGGGCCATCGTGCCGTCATCTTTAAGTATTTCGCAAATGACTGAGGCTGGCGTCAGTCCAGCGAGATCGGCGAGGTCGCAACCCGCCTCGGTATGACCCGCGCGCATCAGCACGCCGCCTCGTTGCGCGCGTAATGGAAATATATGACCCGGCTGCACGATGTCCGACGGTTTGGCGTGGCGTGCCACTGCGACCTCGATCGTGCGCGAACGGTCCGCTGCCGAGATGCCAGTAGTGACGCCCTCGGCGGCCTCGATCGACACAGTGAAGTTGGTGCCGTACGAAGTGCCATTACGCGTGGTCATCATGGGCAGGTTGAGCTGATCGCAACGCTCTTCGGTGAGCGTGAGGCAAATCAGACCGCGCCCGTGCTTGGCCATGAAGTTGATGGCTTCAGGCGTAACAAACTCGGCGGCTAGGACCAGGTCGCCCTCGTTCTCGCGGTCTTCCTCATCAACGAGGATGACCATGCGGCCGGCGCGCAGCTCGGCAATGATCTCTTTTGTGCTTGAAAGTGACATGAATGGTTCCGGAAAGGCCGGCCATTTTATAGGATTTCAGTCACCAAAAACCGTCGGACCGAGGACAAGCCTCGCTGAAGCTAAAGCATGTCGTATCGAAATGTTAATGCTGCAGGCTAAGCATCCGCTCCACATAGCGGGCGATCAGATCCACCTCGAGATTGACCTGATGGCCGGCCTTCATATGCCTGAGCGTGGTGACCTCGATGGTATGCGGAATCAGATTGATCGAAATCGTGCAACCCGCGTCGCTATCGCTGACGCTGTTGACAGTCAGCGAGACGCCATTGACCACCACCGAACCTTTGTGCGCGAGGTATTTCGCCAATGAGGACGGTGCCAGGATGTCCAGCCGCCAGGATTCACCCACAGGCTCGAATAGCACCACGCTGCCCAGTCCATCGACATGACCGGACACCAAATGCCCGCCCAGTCGTTCGGCCAATGTCAGCGCTTTTTCCAAATTAACTTCACCCTGTCGATCAAGGCCCACAGTGCAATTTAGACTTTCACGCGAGACATCGACCACGAAATTTTCGGTAGTTTTACTCGTAACCGTCATGCAGGCGCCATTGATGGCAATCGAATCACCAATGCCCACGTCATCAAGCGCAAGGCCGCCTGCGCTGATTTGCAAGCGTACGCCGGCGTCACCATCGGTGCCAAGTGATTCGATCGAATTGATGCGGCCCACTGCCGCGACGATACCGGTAAACATACGTGTCTTCAGTCCAAGTTAAAAATCATTCAGCCGCGTGATCACACGCAGATCATCGCCGACCGTGTCGACACGATGAAAACGCATTGCGATACGATCGGACAGTGCATTCAATTCAGGTAGGCGCGCTATGCCCTGCGCAGGTCCCAGCAGGCAGGGGGCGAGATAGATGAGCATCTCATCGACCAAGCCCATGCGTAGCAGCGAGCCATTGAGCTTGTGGCCAGCTTCGACATGTAATTCATTGATCTGTCGCTGGCCCAGCAGCTGCATCAGCGCCTTCAGATCGACTTTGACACCCTCGGTTGGCAGAACAATCACTTCGGCGCCTGAGTCGCGCAAGCGACTAGCGCGCTCGGGATGCGCATCGGTGGTAATGATCCAAGTGCCACCGCCCGCCAATACCTGCGCGGCCGGATCCATCTCCAACTGACTGTCGACCACAATACGCTGCGGCTGACGTGAGGTGGCAACGGCGCGTACATTGAGCCGGGGATTATCCTGCTGTACGGTACCGATACCCGTCAGAATTGCGCAAGCACGTGCACGCCACGCATGCCCGTCATCGCGCGCAGCCGAAGAAGTAATCCACTGACTTTGACCGTTCGTCAGCGCCGTGCCACCGTCAAGGCTGGCAGCAATCTTCAACCTCACCCAGGGACGTCCGTGCTGCATACGGCGAAAAAAGCCGATGTTCATTTCGCGCGCCTCATTCGCCAGAACACCGAGATCTACCGTTATGCCCGCTGCACGCAATTGCGCAATACCCTTGCCGGCTACCAGCGGATTGGGATCTTCAATTGCGGCGACTACACGGCCCACACCCGAAGTGATCAGCGCATCAGTGCAGGGCGGCGTACGACCGTGATGGCTGCAGGGCTCGAGCGTGGCATAGGCTGTCGCACCACGGACATCAACACCACGCGAGGCAGCATCGCGTAGCGCATGGACCTCGGCATGCGCTTCACCGGCGCGCTGGGTGTGACCGCTGGCGATGATCTGTCCATCGCGGACGATCACGCAGCCCACGCGCGGATTGGGGCTGGTCAGGAACAGGCCTTTGGCAGCCTGGTCGAGCGCAGCGCGCATGGCATCGATGTCGTTGGGAAAATGCACGGCTTGATTAATGGCGGAGATGGTGGAGATGGCCGAAACAGGTCACCATTCTAACAAGTTGATCCACCACGCACCGGATCACAGCTACGTACACGCCCCAGAAAGCTGATGATGATTTTCCGTTGCTCATTACCGATTGTGAAAACCAGCGAACCTATCTGAGGCAAAGCGCTGCTACTGGCACTGCGCGGGCGCCCGCTGGGATCGAAGGCCAGATAGGGCTTCGGATCTCTAAGCCGCGCTTCAATGCGCAAACCCGTCGGTGGCGTCGGGCCGGTGTGCAATACGATGTCGCCCACATTGGCCAGTTGATTATTGTCGGCATCGATCAGTACTTGCCAGCCACTGGCCCAGCTTTTATCTCGGATTGGCACCAGATCCACCCGCGTACGTCGTCTTATCGCCTCGGTGCGCGCGAGGTTCATCGCCTCATGAAAATGCGCGACCGTCGTCATCACTCGTAGGCGATCAAGTATTGGGGCGAAACTTGGCAATACCATCGCAGTAAGCGCAGAAAAAATGCCGATCGTGATCAGCAGCTCCATCAGCCCGATGCCCGAACGCCTTTGAAGATGAAGACGGGTTGATTCAACTTGCATGCAGCATCCGCCACGCAAGTCGCCGTACTTGCGGAATGCATTCTGTATCTAGCTGATCAGAGATTTTCTCTTCTTTCTGCGCGCTGTACTGCACGCCGATTTGTCGATCGTTTTGTAAATCGTTATTTAGCTCGTTTTGAAGGTCGCGCTGCGCATCTTTTGCTTTGCTAATTTTTTCGACGACACAAGCCTGCATTTCAAACTCCGCCCGCAATACAACCACAGTCGCTTCGCTGAAGCCTTTCCCTTTGGCAGTAACGCGATATCGATGGGGAGATGACACCTCGGGTTGTATCGGCTCGATACCAGATGCCTGAGTAAGTATTTCAAGAAAATATTCTGGCACCGAACAAGACTGCAGCGGACCACCCTGGGCAAAACGCTCACCTGTGATATCGCCCAATTGGTGTGAGCCTTGAGCTTGCACAATCGTCAAATTTTTTGGGATCATTGAGAGGGTGGCTGCAGCGTCTTGTAAAGCAGCCTCTGCTGCGTGCTGCGCTAGCAAACGATCGATGGTGCTGTAAGTGAGACTGACATCATCTTGCAATGAACGCAGCGAAGCACTTGCCAGCATTGCCACACCCAGCAACACCAAAGAACATGCGATCAGCGCCATGCCTGCATGCTGGGCAACAGGTCGCAAATGCTGGCGAGTCAAGGCTGCTTCTCCGATTTATGTAGGAAGATTACGGCTTCAACATGACGACGAGCGCGCGTACGGACCGATAAGGCGAGATCATCAGGACTAATACGTGTCCCCGGATCTGCTTTTGCGTTCTGAATGACATAATCTTCACCAAATAAGGAAACGCCTTTAAATGCTGAAGGCTTATTGTTGCCCGTCGCTGAGCGCAGTATCAGCGCAACATGAACCGCGACTACGCCGCGCCAAGAAGAGGGATAGCTCGCCGGCTTAGCCTTGTCTTTTTCTGCCATTGCCGAGGCGCTGAGGTATTGATTGGGCAAGTTATCACCATCAGTGTCGAGCCCATACAGCACCTGAAAAAATTCAACCCCAGACAGAATAGTCTGGGAATCCCATTTTTGCTGACCACGATATCTGCATTGCAGATCAGGTTCACCGTCAACGCCAGGAACAATATGAAACAATACCCAACTTGAATCAGACGCCTGAGACGACCCTACCGGAACGACAAAGCCGGCACAATTGATGGCATCGCCCTCCTCAGAGCGTAAGTTCACTGCAATCACATCATTCCCGTTCATCACGCCTACACTGGGCTTGCTGATACTTGCAGCATCACTGCCCATGCGTGCATTATCAAAACCTTGTATTGATCCATCTGAGAGTTTGAAAAGTGAAGTTTCTGACGATGAGTCCAGCGAAGCCAATGAATCGGTTTGGACTGCTTGCTGCAAGGTACGCGCGATAATTTCAATTGCAAATGCCGTACTGTCCTCAAGCAAAGTTGCCTGATGGTGATACTGAAAATTTTCTCGAGCAATTTGCAGCAGTGAGACCGATGTAAGCAGTACGCCACAGGACACCGACATTGCGACCATCAGGCCGATCATGCTCACGAGCTAGCTCAGTGCGATCACGAACCGAGGGGGAAATTTGCTGCCATCACTGCCCTGGGGCCAACCAATTTTTATCACCCGCGCCTTGACAGGCGAATCGGTGCTGTCACACGGCCAGTTATGTGACGCTGGACTGTTCAAGACAATGTCTTGGCAAACCACGATGCGCGCATTTGGTACCTTAAGAGATAGCCGACGTCGCCAATTGTGCAAATAAAAAAGAGCAGCAGCTTCAGCATGACAAGGCTCACTGAAACAAGCAGACACAGAATCTGCCTGATCAATCAGATCAAAAGGATTCACCGTATCTGAGGTAAGCCCTTTCAACCCCCCTTGCCGAACCCAGTCGGATAATTCAACAGAAAGACGAAAGGCTGTCGAAAAATTCGCATTACTTGCGGTCTGTATGCGAGTCGTCACCATCGTTGAGATCAGCGCACTCGCACTGAGCGACACAAGTAA
>JAIXYM010000057.1 GCA_027490255.1 Oxalobacteraceae bacterium
AAATTGAATACGAAACTCAGCAAAGCGATGCGCATCAATCGCATTGCGCATGTCCTGCATCAACTCAAGGTAGTAATGCAGGTTATGGATCGTATTGAGGCGTGCACCGAGAATTTCTCCACAGCGATGCAAATGATGCAGATAGGCACGCGAGAAATTTTGGCAGGTATAGCAAGCACAGCTGGCATCGAGCGGCTGATCATCATCTTTATAACGTGCATTCTTGATTTTCACATCGCCGTAGCGAGTGAATAGCCAGCCATTCCGCGCATTGCGGGTCGGCATCACGCAGTCAAACATATCAATACCGTTAGCAACGCCTTCCACCAGATCTTCCGGCGTGCCCACGCCCATAAGATAATGTGGCTTGTGCGCTGGTAACTTAGGTCCCGTATGGGCGAGTATGCGCTGCATATCTTCTTTAGGCTCACCCACCGACAAGCCACCGATAGCAACACCATCAAACTCCATCGTTTCCAGGCCCGCGAGCGATTCATCGCGCAGCGTTTCAAACATGCCACCCTGCACAATCGCGAACAAGGCGTTCGGATTTTCTTCGCGCTGAAATTCGTCTAGTGATCGTTTTGCCCAGCGCAGTGACATGCGCATGGACGTCCCCGCTTCCTCGCGCGTTGCTGGGCGTCCGTCGATCTCAAAGGGCGTACACTCGTCAAACTGCATCACGATATCGGCATTGAGTACACGCTGAATTTGCATCGAAATTTCGGGCGAAAGAAACAAACGATCTCCATTGATAGGCGACGCAAACTTCACGCCCTCTTCGGTAATCTTTCGCATCTCGCCCAGCGAAAATACCTGAAACCCACCGGAGTCCGTCAGGATGGGCTTATTCCAGCCCATGAAACGATGCAGTCCGCCGAAGCGGCGAATGACATCCAGGCCCGGACGCAGCCACAGATGAAAGGTATTACCCAGAATAATTTGTGCTTGAATGTCGTCCAGCTCGACAGGCGACATGGCCTTCACCGACCCATAGGTTCCCACCGGCATGAAGATCGGTGTCTCGATAACACCGTGGGCCAGTTCAAGCCGGCCACGTCGGGCATGACCATCCGTCGTCAGTAACGTAAATTTCATCTTGCGCTCTCTCTATCCAGCAGCATGGCATCGCCATAACTGAAAAAACGGTAGCGCTGTTCTATCGCATGCGCATACGCCGAACGTATGTGTTCGTATCCCGCAAAAGCAGAGACCAGCATCATCAACGTCGACTTGGGTAAATGAAAATTCGTGATCAGCCGTGTCACCGTTTGAAAAGAAAATCCCGGCGTGATAAAAATCTCGGTGTCATCACTACCCGCAAGCAATTGACCCGACCGCGAAGCCGATTCCAGTGCGCGCAGACTAGTCGTCCCCACTGCGATGATGTCGCGCCCTGCCTGCTGCGCTTGGCGTATCGTTTCTACACAGTCAGATGAAATGTTGTACCACTCGCTGTGCATGTTGTGCTGTGTGAGATCCTCGGTGCGCACGGGCTGAAAAGTGCCGGCACCGACATGCAGTGTCAACCAAGCCAGCCGAACGCCCTTGGCCTGCAGCGCATCGAGCAGAGGTTGATCGAAATGCAGTCCGGCGGTTGGTGCTGCCACCGCGCCCGGCGATTTCGCATAAACGGTCTGGTAACGCTGCGCATCGACCTCATCGGCTGCATGCGTGATGTAGGGCGGCAGCGGCAAGCTGCCAAATTGTTCAATCAGTGTCAGTGCATCAGTAGGGAAATGCAGCACAAAAAATTCACCCGCCCGCTCGCCAACCTCGACCTCAAAGGCATCAGACAAACGCATCCGCATCCCCGGCTTGGGCGATTTCGAAGCGCGCACTTGCGCCAGCACTGTCGTTGCATCAATCACGCGCTCGACCAGCACTTCGACCTGACCGCCACTGGCCTTGACGCCATGAAATCGCGCATTCAGCACGCGGGTGTCGTTGAATACCAGCACATCACCGGGCTCCAGCAAGTTCGTGATGTCGGAAAAAGAACGGTCAGCCACTTGATCGCCCTTCACTTGCAGCAGACGCGAGCTGCTTCGTGTGGCCAGCGGTGTCTGCGCAATCAATTCGGGCGGCAAATGAAAATCGAAATCGGCGAGTGAATACATGACGGTGTGAAGATTGGGCTGTAGTGCGGTCTGAAAGATGAACTTTAGGGCGAGTTATAGGGCGGGTTATAGGATGACAAATGGTGATCCGCTTTGCTTGTCGCGTGAACTCGCTGGCAAAAGCCGGTATTCTACGCTGCGCCCGAACAGCCTAGCTCCCATGCCAGCCAGCCGAAAAAAAAGTAGCCCACCGAAAAGCCTGCGTACCGCCGACCGCTTGGCGCGGCTGGGGCTGTCCACGGATATGGCGCTGGCGCTGCACCTGCCGATGCGCTATGAGGACGAGACACAAGTTCATTCCGTGCGCGATGCCGCCCGCATGTATGGACGCACGGTACAAATCGAGGGTGTGGTCGCCGCCTGCGATGTGCAATACCGACCGCGCCGGCAGCTGGTGGTCACGCTCGCTGATGACACGGAACAGCTGACGCTGCGCTTCCTGAATTTCTACGGCAGTCAGGCAACCCAGATGGCCGTTGGCAAGCGCCTGCGCGTGCGGGGCGAAATGCGCGACGGATTTTTGGGTCTGGAAATGGTGCATCCCACGGTGCGCTCGGTGGACATCGATACCCCGCTGCCCAACGCACTCACGCCCGTTTATCCGGCTGGCGAAGGGCTGTCGCAGACGCTACTTCGCAAAGCGATTGATACCGCCATGACGCGTATCGATGCCAGCGACACACTGCCTGATGCAATACGCGAAAAGCTCAAGCTCATGTCGTTCAACGAAGCGATCAAACTGCTTCATCACCCACCACCGGACGTTGATGACGATGCGCTGATCGAGCGCACCCATCCGGCTTGGACGCGAATGAAATTCGATGAGCTGCTCGCGCAGCAATTGTCAATGAAACGCGCGCAGGTAGCACGTCGCCAGCAGGGTGCCCCGGTACTAGCCAAAGCGGGCGAGCTCACCGCGCAACTACTGAAGGCACTGCCGTTTTCCCTGACGTCCGCACAACAGCGCGTGCTGGAAGAGATACGCGTAGATCTGGCGGCTCCGTATCCGATGCAGCGGCTGCTGCAGGGCGATGTGGGCAGCGGCAAAACCGTGGTGGCGGCACTGGCCGCCACGCAAGCTATCGATAATAAATTTCAGACGGCGCTGATGGCGCCGACTGAAATTCTGGCCGAACAGCACTTCCGCAAAATCGCTGGCTGGCTAGAGCCGCTGGGGGTGAACATCGCCTGGCTGACCGGCAGTCTAAAAAAACGCGAGAAAGAAGAAGCCCGCGCACGTATTGAGGATGGTTCAGCACAATTAGTGATTGGTACGCATGCGCTCATACAGCAGGACGTTGGGTTTGCTCGACTGGGTCTGGTTATCGTCGACGAACAGCACCGCTTTGGTGTTGCTCAGCGACTCACGCTACGCAACAAAGGTATCGACAGCGTGCCGCATCAGCTGATGATGTCGGCCACACCGATTCCACGTACGCTCGCAATGACTTATTTTGCAGATCTCGAAGTGTCCGTGATCGATGAATTGCCACCAGGCCGCACACCGGTGGTCACTCGACTGCTTGCGCAGGAGCGGCGTGACGAGGTGATCGAACGTGTTCACGTCGCAGCAAAAGAAGGTCGGCAAATCTACTGGGTCTGCCCGCTCATCGAAGAATCCGAGGCCTTGCAGCTGCAGACGGCAACCGATACGCATGCCATGCTGACCGCAGCTCTGCCTGATTTGCATATCGGTCTGGTTCACGGTCGTCTCAAACCAGCAGAAAAACAGCAGGTCATGGAAGCTTTCTCACGTGGTGAGTTGCAGGTACTGGTGGCCACCACTGTCATTGAAGTCGGCGTCGACGTACCGAATGCCTCGTTGATGGTGATTGAGCATGCGGAACGATTTGGTTTGTCGCAGCTGCACCAGCTGCGCGGGCGCGTGGGTCGCGGTACGGATGCCAGCGCCTGCCTGCTGATGTATCAGGGTCCACTGGGTCTGGTTGCCAAACAGCGCCTGGGCATCATGCGTGAAACCGCCGATGGCTTCGAGATCGCGCGCCGCGATCTTGACATACGCGGACCCGGTGAATTTCTCGGCGCACGCCAATCCGGGCAAGCAATGCTACGCTTCGCTGATCTGGAAACAGACCAATGGCTAGTAGAACAGGCACGTGATGTTGCGAACAATCTGCTGACCAATACCCCCGAGATTGCTGATGCTCATCTGGCGCGCTGGCTGGGTGCGAAAGAAGATTATCTGCGCGTCTGACACGATCGCAACGAGAATGGCATGAAGCCCTTGCACCGAGCACTGAATCCGTCACTTGTGCGACACTTGCGTCCATGACTCTCACCGAACTGAAATACATCGTTGCCGTCGCACGTGAAAAACACTTTGGCCGTGCCGCTGAAGCTTGTTTTGTGGCTCAGCCCACGCTCTCGGTCGCCATCAAAAAACTGGAAGATGAACTGGGTGTGCCCATCTTCGAGCGCGGCGGTTCAGAAGTTACGGTTACCCCTATCGGTGCTCAGATCGTGGCGCAGGCCGAGCATGTTCTGGAACAGACCGCCTATATCAAGAACATCGCCAAGCAAAACAAGGATCCGCTCGTAGGCCCGCTGCGGGTCGGCGTCATTTATACGATTGCACCTTATCTTCTGCCGCAATTGATACCGACTCTGATCGATAAATTCCCGCAAATGCCACTCATCCTGCAGGAGAATTTCACGGTCAAGCTGATCGAGCTGCTACGTGCCGGTGAACTCGATGCAGCCATCATGGCGCTACCTTTCAATGAGCAAGGCATGATGGTGCGCCCGCTGTATGACGAACCTTTCATGATCGCCCTGCCTCGTCACCATCATTGGGCAGAGCGACAAGCTATCTCCAGCGCAGAACTCAAAACCGAGACCATGCTGCTACTAGGCTCAGGCCATTGTTTCCGCGATCAGGTACTTGAGGTTTGCCCCGAGATGTCCCGATTTTCTACCGGGGGTAGCGGTATTGCGCGCACCTTCGAAGGCTCTTCATTAGAAACCATCCGTCATATGGTCGCCTCGGGTATCGGCATTACGGTTTTGCCAAAAGGCTCAGTGCCCGTCACACCGGGACCCGACCATATGCTGCAATACGTACCCTTCGAAGACCCGGTACCTTCGCGCCGTGTCGTCATCGCTTGGCGTAAAAGTTTTACGCGCGCTGGCGCGATTGAAGCTGTAAGACAATCAGTGCTGTCCTGCCCTATGCCCGGGCTGACCATGCTGCCGGGTGCTGGGTTGCAGGAAGGGTGACTCGTCTGATGGTTCATCCGGGCTTAGTGTGTGAATGAATTTTTTCCGTCAGTCGAACATTGAGGTCGTGCCGAAACTTAATGTGCCTTGATAAAGCAAAGACACTGGATCCCCCCTTGCAGGGCGCGCCATGGCGAGTACGCCATGACCGTTTCGCGGGCAGACTGCATGCAGTCTGAAACCCCCGCTACACCTTTCGCCGGGATGACGGTGGTAATTCGGATTGCTTACTATACGTCCACTCAGAAGTCAATATATGCAGGTAATGACGGTCGCTATTGAGGCGACTATAAAATCTCCCCCCGTCATCCCGGCGCAGGCCGGGATCCAGTGTCTTTCGTTAAACAACCACTGACCATGAGAATAAAGAATACGAGACCCTTAACGCTGTGATTATTCAACGACTCATCATCTACGCCCAACTGGTGCGCCTCGATAAACCCATAGGCAGCCTGCTGCTGTTATGGCCCACCTTGTGCGCGTTATGGCTAGCCTCTGATGGCAAACCAGACTGGCATTTGGTGTTGATTTTTTCCGTCGGTACCGTGTTGATGCGCTCAGCAGGTTGCGCAATCAATGATTTTGCTGATCGCGATTTTGATCGTCACGTCAAACGCACCGCAGAGCGTCCACTGACCGCCGGAAAAATCAGGGCCTGGGAAGCGGTGATGGTGGCCGTGGTGCTGGCAATGCTCTCGCTAGCGTTGATCACCCCGCTCAATCTACTGACCAAACAACTCTCCGTATTGGCCGTGCTGATCGCCGCAAGCTATCCCTACTTCAAGCGCTTCTTTGCTCTGCCGCAGGCTTATCTGGGCATTGCATTTGGCTTTGGCATTCCCATGGCATACGCCGCCGTGCTCAACACGGTACCCACCGAAGCTTGGGTGCTGCTGCTGGCGAATGTCTTCTGGGCGCTGGCCTATGACACCGAATATGCAATGGTCGATCGGGATGATGATCTTCGGATCGGCATACGCACCTCGGCCATTACGTTCGGACGCTACGATGTACTGGCCGTCATGCTTTGCTATGCGATCAGTCTCGCCCTGATCACGGCGGTAGGTGTGCAACATGGATTGGGTAAAGGATTTTTCAGCGGCATGCTCGTTGCCGCCGGTATTGCTGTTTATCACTGGACACTGATCCGCGGGCGCGACAGGATGCGATGCTTTGCTGCGTTTCGCCATAACAATTGGCTGGGCGCTGCCGTGTTCGCGGGCGTTGTATTGGGCTGAACCCAATCTCATCGATCGAATGCCGCGCGCAGACAACAGCGGCTCGTTTTCTTCTGTTTTTTCTTGGTGGTCTCCCGTGTGGGGACAGATAATCGCGCGTTTTCACGTAGGCCAATGCTGCGGCCTGCACGATCTGAACGCTTCCGTGATCTGCTCAATACACAATGGATATCTCCGAACTGCTCACCTTCTCGGTCAAGAACGGCGCCTCTGACCTGCACTTGTCAGCTGGCCTGCCACCGATGATTCGCGTGCATGGCGACGTACGACGTATCAACTTACCACCCATGCCACACAAAGAAGTTCATGCCATGATCTACGAGGTCATGAACGATGCGCTACGCAAGCGCTATGAAGAAACGTTAGAGGTAGATTTCTCGTTCGAGTTACCCGGTCTGGCTCGCTTCCGCGTCAATGCCTTTAATCAGGACCGAGGCGCCGCTGCGGTGATGCGTACCATCCCATCAAAAATTTTGTCCTTGCAAGACCTGAAGACACCACCGATCTTCGCTGATCTGGCCTTGAAGCCGCGCGGACTGGTACTGGTGACTGGTCCAACCGGCTCAGGAAAATCCACCACCCTCGCGGCCATGGTCAACCACGTCAATGAAAACGAATATGCCCATGTGCTAACGATTGAAGATCCGATCGAATTCGTTCATGAATCCAAAAAAGGACTTATCAATCAACGTGAGGTCGGCCCGCACACACAATCATTCTCAGCCGCACTGCGCTCAGCCTTGCGCGAAGATCCGGATGTCATTCTGGTCGGCGAGTTGCGCGATCTTGAAACGATACGACTCGCATTGACCGCAGCAGAAACTGGTCACCTGGTGTTCGGCACCTTGCACACGGTGTCGGCTTCCAAAACGATAGACCGTATCGTCGACGTATTCCCTGGCGATGAAAAAGACATGGTGCGCGCGATGCTCTCGGAATCACTGCAAGCAGTGATCTCGCAAACACTCGTCAAAAACCGCGAAGGTAACGGTCGGGTAGCAGCGCATGAAATCATGCTGGGTACCCCGGCTATTCGGAATCTCATTCGGGAAGCCAAAGTCGCTCAGATGTACTCCACCATACAAACCGGTAGCGCACAGGGCATGCAAACGCTGGATGCCTGCCTGATGGGACTGGTCAAAAGCAATCGAATTTCACTGGACGCCGCACGCGCCGCCGCCAAAACGCCCGAGAACTTCACAGGTTGATCATGGAACTATCGCGCGCACAATCACTGATGCATCAATTGCTAGGTCTGATGAAAGAAAAAGGTGGATCGGATCTGTTCATTACCGCCGGCTTTGCACCGGCCATCAAATTCAGCGGCAAACTCACGCCGGTCTCTAAAACAATACTCTCTGCCGAGGAAAGTGCCGCACTCGTTCATGCGCTCATGAATGAATCACAGGTAGCAGATTTCCAGGCAACGCATGAATGCAATTTCGCGGTCAGCCCGCAAGACATAGGCAGGTTTCGCGTCTCCGCTTTCATGCAGCAAGCCAAAGCTGGCATGGTCGTTCGAACTATCACCACCGAAATTCCTGAGCTTGATGCGCTGAACGTACCCCCACAGCTCAAGGATATCGTGATGTCCAAGCGCGGACTGATCATCATGGTCGGCGCAACCGGCTCCGGTAAATCGACCACGCTGGCCGCAATGATCGGGCATCGTAACGCGAACAGTCACGGGCATATCATTACCATCGAAGACCCGGTGGAATTCGTGCACCCCCACATGAACTGCATCATCACGCAACGCGAAGTTGGTACGGATACCGCCGATTGGCACACCGCATTACGCAACACCTTACGGCAGGCACCCGACGTGATTCTGATCGGCGAGATCAGGGATAGAGAGACCATGGATCATGCAATCGCCTTTGCCGAGACTGGCCATCTGTGTCTGGCCACGCTACATGCCAATAATGCAAATCAGGCGCTGGATCGTATTGTGAATTTTTTTCCAGAAGAGCGGAGGCAGCAGGTATTGATGGATTTGTCGCTGAATCTGAGAGCCATGATTTCACAGCGACTGATACCTGCCAAATCAGGCAAAGGACGCTGCGCTGCGGTGGAAATCATGCTGAACTCGCCCTTGATATCTGATCTGATTTTTAATGGTGATGTGCATCAGATAAAAGAGCTAATGAAAAAATCGCGCGAACTTGGCATGCAGACCTTTGATCAGGCATTGTTTGATCTGGTCGATGCCGACAAAATTTCTGTTGAAGATGCACTGCGTAACGCCGACTCGGTCAATGATCTGCGGCTCGCTATCAAACTGCATGGAAAAAATTCGCAGGCTGCTGATACGGGCGCATCGATTGAGGGGCTGGATATCATCTG
>JAIXYM010000107.1 GCA_027490255.1 Oxalobacteraceae bacterium
CGCGCTGATCGGAAGAGGGCGGTATCTTCCGACGTCGCCGCCGAAGTCTCTGCCTGAGAGCCTGTATTCAAAAGGCTTTTGGCGATAGTGGATACTAACCAATAGCATGGAGGCCTTGCCGCCAGAAATATTGCTGCTCGCTATGGCTGCGGCACTCGCTGGTCTAGTGGATGCCGTCGTTGGAGGCGGTGGCTTGATTCAGGTGCCCATGCTCTTCAGTGTTTTTCCTTCGGCTGCGCCAGCCACCTTGTTTGGCACCAACAAATTGGCCTCGGTCTGGGGCACCGCAGTGGCAGCTCGAAGTTATGCGCAGCGTTTCCCGGTCGCCTGGAGCGTGGCCGTACCTGCATCGCTAGCGGCGCTGGTTTTCGCGTTTGTTGGTGCTTGGGCGGTTTCGGTGTTTCCCCCCGTGCTATTGCGCAAGGCGCTGCCCTTCCTTTTGCTTCTGGTTGCGGCGTATGTACTGGTGCGAAAAGATTTTGGTAGTGTCCACCAGCCGATCGCAAAAGGTCGTCGGCAAACCCTCTTGGCGATTGTCGTTGGCGCACTGATTGGCTTGTACGACGGGTTTTTTGGGCCCGGCACCGGCAGCTTTTTGATTTTTCTTTTTGTCCGAGTGTTCGGTTTTGATTTCTTGCGAGCCTCCGCGGTCGCCAAGCTGGTCAATGTGGCCTGTAATCTGGCTGCGCTGGCGCTTTTTGCGGGGCTTGGCCATGTATTTTGGCAACTGGGCTTGATCATGGCTGTGTGCAACATTTGGGGTTCACTTATGGGAACCCGTCTTGCGATCTATGGCGGTGCTGGACTGGTCCGCAAGGTATTCCTGCTGGTGGTTGGGGCCCTGATTCTGAAAACCAGTATCGACGCCTTTTTCTGAGCGCCCTTGTTGCTGTTTCACGTGGAACAGCGCAAATTCATCAACATCAGCGTTCCACGTGAAACAATGCGTGTGATTGCCTTTATAATCCAGCCTCCGCGTTACCTCTGGCCAGCCTGTTCTCATGGATTTTCCCGCTGAATTTGATGTCATTGTCGTCGGAGGTGGTCACGCCGGGACGGAGGCTGCGCTTGTGGCGGCCCGCATGGGTCAAAAAACCCTGCTTCTGTCGCACAACATCGAGACGCTGGGCCAAATGTCTTGCAATCCGTCGATAGGGGGCATTGGTAAAGGACATCTGGTGCGCGAGGTGGATGCGCTGGGCGGTGCAATGGCTATAGCCACTGACGAAGCGGGTATCCAGTTTCGTATCCTGAATTCTTCCAAGGGCCCGGCAGTTCGTGCCACGCGCGCCCAGGCAGACCGGCTACTTTACAAGCAGGCGATACGCTCCCGGCTTGAGAATCAGCCTAATCTCTGGCTTTTCCAGCAGGCCGTCGATGATTTGATGGTCGAGGGCGATCGGGTTGTGGGTGCCGTGACTCAAGTGGGGCTACGATTTCGCGCTCGCGCGGTGGTGCTTACGGCTGGCACCTTCCTCGATGGCAAAATTCATGTCGGCCTGAATCATTATTCAGGTGGCCGGGCAGGGGATCCGCCCGCGATTTCGCTGTCAACGCGGCTCAAAGAGCTGAAATTGCCTCAGGGTCGGCTGAAAACGGGTACGCCGCCACGAATTGATGGCCGCAGTATCGATTTTTCCGTCATGACAGAGCAGCCCGGAGACATGGATCCCATTCCAGTGTTTTCGGTGATGGGCTCCGCTGCGCTTCATCCAAAGCAGCTGCCGTGCTGGATTACGCACACCAACGAGAGGACGCACGACATTATTCGTGCTGCGCTAGACAGAAGTCCGATGTTTACCGGTGTCATCGAGGGTGTGGGGCCCCGCTATTGCCCCTCGATCGAAGACAAAATTCATCGGTTTGCCGACAAAACATCCCATCAGATTTTCCTTGAGCCAGAAGGCCTGACGACGCATGAGTTTTATCCCAACGGCATATCCACCAGCTTGCCTTTTGATGCGCAGCTTGCGCTCGTAAGATCGATGCGCGGCATGGAGAACGCCCACATCTTGCGGCCAGGCTATGCCATTGAATATGATTATTTTGATCCGCGTGGACTGAAGTCCTCGCTCGAGACTCGCGCCATTCGCGGCCTTTTCTTTGCAGGGCAGATTAATGGTACGACGGGCTATGAAGAAGCCGCTGCTCAGGGTTTGCTGGCCGGGATGAATGCTGCGCTACAGGTTCAGGGCCGTGAGTCGTGGACGCCGCGGCGTGATGAGGCCTATCTGGGGGTGTTGGTCGACGACCTCGTTACTCAGGGTGTTCAGGAGCCGTATCGCATGTTCACCAGCCGGGCCGAGTATCGGCTGAGCTTGCGTGAAGACAATGCGGATCTGCGGCTGACCGAGATTGGCCGGCAGTTGGGCTGCGTCAGCGATGTGCAGTGGGAGCACTTCGAGCGTCGGCGGGAGGCCATCGCACGGGAGCTCGAGCGCTTGAAATCGACCTGGGTCAGTCCTCGGATTATTGCGGAAGCAGAAGCGCAGCGCGTGTTAGGTAAAGGCATAGGGCGAGAGTATGCACTCACCGACTTGTTGCGGCGCCCGGATGTCAGCTACCCGCAATTGATGAGTCTGACAGGCGTTGACGGCCGTCGTTTCGATGACCCGTCGCTTGATCCCAACGTGGCCGAGCAGGTCGAAATTCAGGTCAAGTACGCCGGTTATATTGACCGCCAGGCCAAGGAAGTCGAGCGACATGACCACTACGAAAATCTCAAACTGCCAGAGGGGCTTGATTACCTCACTGTGAAAGCTTTGTCGATTGAGGTTCGGCAGAAGTTGGCAAAACACCGGCCTGAAACGCTGGGTCAGGCGTCCCGCATTGCGGGTGTTACGCCTGCTGCGATTTCGCTTTTGCTGGTGCATTTGAAGAAGAGCGGTTTTCGCGAGGCAGTCGCTGACTCTGAACGATCGGATGCCGCCTGAATGCAGTCTGAAGAAAGAGAGCGGCTGCACACTGCGCTGAGTGAGGCAGCATCGCAGCTGTCGCTGAGCTTCACTCTGGAAGTGCTTGAAAAGCTGCTGGACTATCTGGCGTTACTGCATAAATGGAACGCGGTCTACAACCTGACAGCGGTGCGCGATCCGTCGCAAATGCTGACGCAGCATTTGCTTGATTGCATGGCGACTCTACCTGCATTTGAGAATGCGCAGCGCTTACTGGATGTCGGTTCTGGCGGAGGTTTGCCGGGCGTTGTGATCGCGATATGGGCGCAGCACAATGCGCCGGCGATGCATGTGCATCTGATTGATACCGTGCACAAGAAGACGGCATTTCTGACGCAGGTAAAAGCAGAGTTGGGATTGCGCAATGTGACCGTACACACAGGGCGAGTCGAGCAGCTCGAGATGGAAGAAAAATACGACGTGATTACTTCACGTGCTTTTGCAGAGCTGTCTGATTTTGTGCTGTGGTCAGGACACTTGCTTACCTCGCGCGGTGAATTGATTGCATTGAAAGGGCAGGCGGCATCGGAAGAACTCGAACGTTTGCCTGAACAATGGCAAATCACTCGGCGAACGGCTGTGAAGGTACCGGGACTGAACGCGCAGCGGCACCTGGTTCATATCACCAGAGCAGATCAGGTTAGCGATTGAGATGGCAAACGTAACACCGAACAATTAAGCGCGAGCAAACAAAGGGCGCATTGTGACCAGTCAATTCACCAACAAGAGATAGTGACATTCATGGCAAAGATTTTTTGTATCGCCAATCAAAAAGGGGGCGTGGGTAAAACAACCACCGCGGTCAATCTCGCGGCTGCTTTGGCCAAGCTCGGGCAGCGCGTGCTTTTGGTGGATCTCGACCCCCAAGGCAATGCCACGATGGGTTCGGGCGTCAACAAATCCGATCTGGAAGTCTCGGTGTATCAGGTCTTGCTCGGCATGGGCGATTTGCGCTCGGCGATCCATAGCTCTGAGACGGGCCATTATGATGTGCTGCCGTCCAACCGGGACTTGGCGGGCGCCGAAGTGGAAATGGTCGAGCTCGATCAGCGCGAGCTGCGACTCAAGCATGCGCTGGCTAGCGTTCTGGACCAGTACGATTTTGTGCTGATCGATTGCCCGCCCGCGCTCTCCATGCTGACGCTGAATGGTTTGTGCGCAGCACATGGTGTGATCATTCCCATGCAGTGCGAGTACTACGCGCTGGAAGGACTTTCTGATTTGGTGAACACGATCAAAATCGTGCATGCAAAAATGAATCCCGATTTGAAAGTGATCGGGCTGTTGCGCGTGATGTTTGACCCGCGCATGATGCTGTCGCAACAGGTCTCGTCACAGCTGGAAAAACATTTCGGCGATAAAGTTTTCAAGACCATCATCCCGCGTAATGTGCGTCTGGCCGAAGCGCCTTCGTATGGCATACCCGGCGTTATTTTTGATTCTGCAGCCAAGGGTGCCCAGGCGTATACGGCCTTTGGCAAAGAACTGCTGGATCGTATTGCCGTGTTCTGATGCGCAGAGCATTTACAGATAAAGAAAGTAGATTTCATGATCAGTAAAAAACCGAAAGGCTTGGGTCGCGGACTCGAAGCCTTGCTGGGCGGTTCGTCCGATTTCACGAATGAGGCAACTGCAGTTACCGAGGCATCGCTCAGCTTGCCGGTTGCCACACTTCAGCCCGGCAAATATCAGCCACGCACCTATATGGATGAAACGGCGCTCAATGAGCTCGCGGACTCAATTCGTGCGCAGGGCCTTTTGCAAGCGTTGCTAGTACGTCCAGTCAGCGATGGTAAAAATGGCGCAACCCATGAAATCATCGCGGGCGAGCGAAGATTTCGTGCGGCGCAACTGGCTGGCTTGAAAGAGGTGCCGGTGCTCGTGCGCGAGGTGGATGACAAGGCCGCCGCGGCGATGGCGTTGATTGAAAACATGCAGCGCGAGGATCTCAATCCCCTCGAAGAAGCGCAGGGCATACAGCGCCTGATTGAGGAATTCAGTTTTACGCATGAGCAGGCCGCCGCGTCAGTGGGTCGTTCGCGCAGCGCGGTGTCGAATTTGCTGCGCTTGTTGAATCTTGCCAAGCCAGTGCAGGCCATGCTGATGGCTGGCGATCTGGATATGGGCCACGCGCGTGCGCTGTTGGCAGTTGACTCTGCTACCCAGATCACATTGGGTACACAAATCATTGCCAAAGGATTGTCGGTACGAGAGGCGGAAAAACTGGTGGTGCGCACGACGACTGGACAGGAGGGCGCCAGATCACTCGCCAAGGATAAGTCACGGGACATCACAAGGCTGGAGGAGGAGCTGTCCGATGCTCTGGCGACGGCTGTCACGATCAAGGTTGGGGCAAAAAACAAGGGCGAACTGATTATCGCGTTTGCCGGCTTAGACCAGCTCGAGGGTGTCATAACGCGCCTACGTGGCGACGCAGATTGATGTTGTTTGGGCAACATCCTATCCAGCTCCTGCCGACACGCTTACGCGGGGGCAAATAATTGACGAGATTTGTTGAATCCACTTATAATCGCCGGGTTTTGCGGTACGCGTACCACACCACGGCGTTGGGCGAATTTCTTCACTCCAGTCCGCCAGAGCCATCCGGCTCGACCGAAATGTTTCCATGCTGCGACTGCTCCTGACTCAGTTGGCAACGACGCTGGCTGCAGCAGCGCTGGCGGGTCTCGTTGCCGGTCAGCACGCTTTTTTGTCGGCGCTGTTTGGTGGTCTGTGTTGCGTGTTACCGAACGGCTTGTTCGCGCTGCGTTTGCATATCGGCGCGTTGAAGCCGGGAGCTCTCAGTCCGATGACTTTTTTCATCGGGGAGTTCATTAAGATTGCAGTGACGGTTGCGCTGCTTGCGGCCGTCGCCTGGTGGTATCGCGACTTGAATTGGCTGGCGCTTATCGCCGCTTTCATCATCGCGCTGAAAAGTTACATCATCTTATTGTTTAGGCACTGACACATGGCATCAGAAACGGCAGTTGAGGGAGCAGCGCACGCGCCGACCGCTTCCGAGTACATCGTCCACCATCTGGGTCACCTGTCCACGCAGCATCAGGACAAGATCATTGATTTCAGCATCCTTAACATCGACACAATCCTTTTGTCGGTGCTGATGGGCATCGTTGGCTTGTTTTTCATGATTCGCGCAGCGCAAAAGGCGACCTCCGGCGTTCCTGGGCGTTTTCAAGCCTTCGTTGAAATGGTCGTTGAGATGGTGAACGACCAGTCCAAAAACATCGTTCATGGCGACCGTAGTTTTATTGCCCCATTGGCGCTGACAGTTTTTGTCTGGGTTGCGCTGATGAACTCGCTCGATTTCCTTCCGGTCGACCTTTTCGCTGCCATTTTCCGCCTGTTTGGCATCGACATTCATTTCCGCGCAGTTCCTACCGCTGACCTCAATGGCGCGTTGGGTATGGCCATTGGCGTGTTTGCGTTGATGATCTACTACAACCTGAAGATCAAAGGCGTGGGTGGCTTCGTGCACGAGCTCTTCTGCGCACCATTCGGCTCGCACCCAGCTTTGTGGCTTGCCAATCTGGGACTGAACATCATCGAATTCGTCGCTAAGACCGTGTCATTGGGTATGCGACTCTTCGGCAACATGTACGCAGGTGAACTGGTTTTCCTGCTGATCGCTCTGTTGGGCTCCACTGCGACATGGTGGGGTTTTGGCATGCACGTGGTGGCCGGTTCAATTTGGGCGATCTTCCACATTCTGATTGTGTTGTTGCAGGCATTCATCTTCATGATGCTGACCTTGGTTTATCTCGGTCAGGCGCATGAGGGTCACTAACCAGTTTTGAAGTATCCGGGTTTTGTTTTTTTGACTTTGACTATTTAAGGAGTTTTCATGACTAACGTCGCCTTCGTAGCACTCGCTTGTGGTTTGATCATCGGCCTCGGCGCTATTGGCGCATGTATCGGCATTGGCATCATGGGCGGCAAATTCATCGAAGCCTCAGCTCGCCAGCCAGAACTGATGAACAGCCTGCAGACCAAAATGTTCCTGCTTGCTGGTCTGATCGATGCGGCGTTCCTGATCGGTGTTGGTATCGCGATGATGTTCGCGTTCGCAAACCCGTTCGCAGGCTGATTCCATCATTCTCATCCTGCCGGGGATTGCCCCGGCGATCGTTAATTTGAGAAGGAAAATACCGTGAACTTGAACGCAACCTTGTTTGCGCAGTTCGTCGTCTTTTTCATCCTGGCGCTCTTCACGATGAAGTTCGTGTGGCCGCCGCTGATGAAAGTGCTGGACGAGCGCGCAAAGAAAATCTCGGAAGGTCTCGCTGCTGCCGATCGTGGCAAGCATGAGCTGGCCGTGGCCGAGAAGCGCGTGCAGATCGAGCTGGCGCAAGCGCATGAAGAGACGCAGAAACGTATCGTCGATTCCGAGCGCCGCGCGGCTGAAATCATCGAAGAAGCAAAAAAGCAAGCAGCCGCAGAAGCCGCGGGTATCGTCGAAGCGGCACGACATGAGGCGACTGCTGAAGCTATTCGTCTGCGCGATATTTTGCGCAATGATGTCGCCACGCTTGCCGTCAAAGGTGCAGAGCAGATTCTCAAGCGCGAGATCGACGCGAAAGCTCATGCCGACCTGCTGAACCAACTCAAGGCAGAACTCTAACCATGGCTGAACTCGCAACGATTGCGCGTCCTTACGCTGAAGCGGTTTTCCGCGTCGCACAGCCGGCAAAGCTGAACGCTTGGGCAGAGATTCTGTCGGAAATGGCGCAAGTTGCTGCTGTGCCTGCATTCCACGAAATTGCGGGTAATCCGCGTTTTGATCGTGCGCAGCTGACCGACATTTTTTTGGCTTCACTCAAAGTGTCCATGGATGCTGAGGCAAAAAATCTTCTGAGCATGCTGATCGAAAACGGGCGGCTTTCATTGCTGCAGGAAATCGAGCAGCAATTCCATGAGCTTAAGAATGCTTTCGAAAGCACGGCCGACGCGCAAATCATCAGCGCATTCCCGATGGCCGATGAGCAGGTGCGTGATCTGGTCGTGGCTCTGGAAAAGAAGTTTGGTCGCAAGCTCATCGCAAGCGTTAGCGTCGACGCCGCATTGATTGGTGGCGTCCGCGTTACGGTTGGTGATGAGGTGCTGGACACTTCGGTCAGCGCGCGTTTGGCGCATATGCAGACGGTACTGGCGGCTTAATCGCCCGAAAAAATTTTGACTTTGCGAGACAGGCCGAGACGCCGGTCTCAACCTATCAGGAGCTAACATGCAACTCAACCCGTCTGAAATCAGCGAGCTGATCAAGAGCCGGATCCAGGGACTCGGCGCGGGTGCCGAGGTTCGCAACCAGGGCACCGTGATTTCGGTCACTGATGGTATCTGCCGCATTCACGGCCTCTCCGATGCAATGCAAGGCGAGATGCTTGAATTCCCGGGCAACACCTTCGGTCTGGCGCTGAACCTTGAGCGCGATTCTGTGGGCGCCGTTATTCTCGGTGCGTACGAACATATCTCCGAAGGCGACACCGTCAAGTGCACGGGCCGCATCCTCGAGGTGCCTATCGGCCCAGAGCTGCGTGGCCGTGTAGTGAACGCGCTCGGTCAGCCCATTGACGGCAAAGGCCCTATCGACGCTAAGCTCAGCGCCCCGATTGAAAAAATTGCGCCTGGCGTTATTGCACGTCAGTCGGTGTCGCAGCCACTGCAGACGGGTCTGAAATCCATCGATGCGATGGTGCCTATTGGCCGCGGCCAGCGAGAGCTGATCATTGGCGATCGTCAAACAGGTAAAACTGCGGTGGCGATCGATACCATCATCAATCAAAAAGGTCAGGGCGTTACCTGTATCTACGTTGCTATCGGTCAGAAAGCTTCGTCGATCAAGAACGTTGTGCGCGCACTCGATGAGCATGGCGCACTGGACTACACGATCGTGGTGGCCGCATCGGCTTCTGAGTCGGCAGCAATGCAGTACGTCTCTGCGTACTCAGGCTGCGCGATGGGTGAATATTTCCGCGATCGCGGCCAGGACGCGCTGATCATTTATGACGATCTGTCCAAGCAAGCGGTTGCTTACCGTCAGGTTTCTCTGTTGTTGCGCCGTCCACCGGGCCGTGAAGCTTTCCCTGGCGACGTGTTTTATCTCCACTCCCGTTTGCTCGAACGTGCAGCGCGCGTGAACCCCGACTATGTCGAAGCGTTCACCAAGGGCGAGGTCAAGGGTCAGACGGGCTCGCTGACAGCACTGCCAATCATTGAAACGCAGGCCGGCGACGTGTCCGCGTTCGTTCCGACGAACGTGATTTCGATTACGGACGGGCAGATCTTCCTTGAAACGTCACTGTTCAACGCTGGTATTCGTCCTGCGATTAACGCCGGTATTTCGGTGTCGCGCGTCGGTGGTGCTGCACAGACCAAGGTCATCAAATCGCTCTCTGGCGGTATTCGTACCGACCTTGCGCAGTATCGTGAACTGGCCGCGTTCGCACAGTTTGCATCGGACCTTGATGAAGCGACCCGTAAGCAGCTCGATCGCGGCGCGCGAGTCACCGAGCTTCTCAAGCAGCCACAGTACTACCCGCTGCCTGTGTCGCTCATGGCCGTCAGCCTTTTTGCTGTGAACAAGGGCTATCTGGACGATATCGAAGTCAAAGATGTGTTGGGCTTCGAGCACGATTTGCACAAGTTTCTCCAGTCCAGCAATGCAGAGCTGCTCAAGCGTATCGAAGATAGCAAGCAGCTCTCGAAAGAAGATGAGGTTGTGCTCGCGGGTGCAATCGAAAACTTCAAGAAAACATTCTGATCTCAACCCAGTCACAGGAGCATTGAATGGCTGCAGGTAAAGAGATACGCGGGAAGATCAAGAGCGTAGAAAATACGAAGAAGATCACCAAGGCGATGGAAATGGTCGCTGCGTCCAAGATGCGAAAGGCGCAGGAGCGCATGCGTTCTGCGCGTCCTTACAGCGAAAAGATTCGCAATGTATCGGCGCATCTGGCGCAAGCCAATCCTGAGTACACGCACCCGTTTCTGGTCAAGCACGAGAAAAGCAAAAAAATTGGCTTCATCGTGGTAACCACAGACAAGGGCCTGTGTGGTGGCATGAATACCAACGTCTTGCGTCAGGTAACTAACCGGATGAAAGAGTTGGATGCCGCCGGTAGCAAAGCCGAAATCGTTGCGATCGGCAACAAAGGCTACGGCTTCATGAACCGAATCGGCGCGCCGGTGGTAGCGCAGTGCATCAACTTTGGCGACACACCGCATCTGGAGCAATTGATCGGGCCTGTCAAAGTGATGTTGGATGCGTATGACGAGGAAAAGCTGGATGCGGTGTATATCTGTTACACCCGTTTTATCAACACCATGAAACAGGAGCCCGTCATCGATCAGCTCCTGCCACTCACGGCGGACAGAATGGAGCCGGTGAATTCCTATTCATGGGACTACCTGTACGAGCCAGATGCAAAATCCGTTATCGACGAACTGTTGCTTCGCTATGCAGAGGCACTGGTGTATCAGGCGGTTGTTGAGAACATGGCATCCGAGCAAGCGGCACGCATGGTGGCGATGAAAGCTGCGACCGACAATGCCGGTAATGTGATTGGCGAACTGAAACTGATCTATAACAAGACACGTCAGGCAGCAATTACCAAAGAACTCTCCGAAATCGTGGCTGGCGCAGCTGCGGTCTAAGAATTACGAATTTGAATCGAATTACAATTTTTATTTGAAGGAACGAAAATGGCGGATGGCAAAATCGTTCAGTGTATCGGCGCGGTGGTTGACGTTGAATTCCCCCGTAACGCGATGCCCAAGATTTACGATGCATTGAAAATGGAAGGCTCGGCGCTGACGCTGGAAGTACAGCAGCAGCTTGGTGATGGCATCGTGCGCACCATTGCGCTCGGCACCTCCGATGGTCTGCGTCGCGGCATGGTTATCCAGAATACGGGCGCCCCTATTATGGTGCCGGTCGGTCAGGGCACGCTGGGTCGTATCATGGACGTACTTGGCAATCCCATCGACGAAGTCGGTCCGGTCAAGTCGGACAAGCACTCTTCCATTCACCGTGCTGCGCCTGCCTACGACGAGCTGTCGCCTTCACAAGAGCTGCTCGAAACCGGCATCAAGGTGATCGACCTAGTTTGCCCGTTTGCTAAAGGCGGTAAGGTTGGCTTGTTCGGTGGCGCGGGTGTGGGCAAGACCGTGAACATGATGGAACTGATCAACAACATCGCCAAAGCTCACTCGGGTCTCTCCGTATTTGCTGGTGTGGGCGAACGTACTCGTGAGGGTAACGACTTCTATCACGAGATGATTGAAGCCGGTGTTGTGAACACCGAAGACTTCCCCAAATCCAAAGTTGCGATGGTCTATGGCCAGATGAACGAGCCACCAGGTAACCGTCTGCGCGTTGCGCTGACTGGCCTCACGATTGCTGAATCGTTCCGTGACGAAGGCCGTGATGTTCTCTTCTTCGTTGACAACATCTACCGATACACACTAGCCGGTACCGAAGTATCCGCGCTGCTGGGCCGTATGCCATCCGCAGTGGGTTATCAGCCGACGCTGGCCGAAGAAATGGGCCGTCTGCAAGAGCGTATTACGTCAACTAAGACTGGTTCGATTACATCGATTCAGGCCGTCTACGTCCCTGCGGATGACTTGACTGACCCGTCGCCTGCAACCACCTTTGCTCACCTTGACTCGACCGTTGTTTTGTCGCGTGATATCGCTGCGCTGGGTATTTATCCTGCGGTCGATCCGCTGGACTCCACATCGCGTCAGCTTGATCCGAATGTTGTCGGCCCAGATCACTATGACACCGCTCGTCAGGTGCAGGGCACGCTGCAGCGCTACAAAGAACTGCGCGACATCATTGCGATTCTGGGTATGGATGAACTTGCCCCAGAAGACAAATTGGTTGTTGCACGCGCGCGTAAGATGCAGCGTTTTCTGTCGCAGCCGTTCCACGTCGCTGAAGTGTTTACCGGTGCTCCGGGCAAATACGTGTCGCTGAAAGACACGATCAAGGGTTTCAAAATGATCGCATCTGGCGAATTGGATCATCTGCCTGAGCAGGCGTTCTACATGGTGGGCACTATCGACGAAGCCATCGAGAAAGCGAAGAAGCTGCAATAACAGAGTCGCTGCTCTTTAATCAGGGCAGCGCCTATTGCAATACGCGATTCGATTTACCGAAAAAAGGCTTTCTATGGCAAACACCATTCACGTTGATGTCGTCTCCGCAGAAGAACAAATCTTCTCCGGGCAGGCCGACTTCGTTGTCCTGCCTGGTGAGGCAGGGGAGCTGGGTATCTATCCCAAACATACCCCGCTCATTACCCGTATCAAGCCGGGCGCAGTCCGTATCAAGGTCTCGGGCGCGACCGAAGAGGAGTTCGTGTTTGTTGCTGGTGGCATTCTCGAAGTCCAGCCGAACACAGTGACCGTGCTGGCCGATACGGCGATTCGCGGCCGTGATCTGGATGAAGCCAAGGCGAACGAAGTTAAAAAAATGGCAGAAGAAGCGATGGTCAATCGGGAAACCGATATTGACTTCGCTGTCGCTCAGACAGAGTTGGCCATTGCAATCGCGCAGCTAGCGGCGATTCACAAGTTACGCCAGAAGCGCTGAGTTTTCACGGATCACACGAAAGGCAGCCTCGGCTGCCTTTTTTGTTTTACTCTTCAACCCCTGCATCGTCGCGGGCCAATAAACTCATCCCGCAATAGTGTGAATTGCAGTTCCGGAGCGTTCGTCGAAAAAATCGGGCGCATCAAAAACTTTCGGCGATAATATTGCCTCCGAAGAACTGCCTTAAGGATACGGATGTCCAGCCGCTTCGCTCCACTCAAGAACGACACTTTCCTGCGCGCCCTGATGCGCGAGCCGACAGACTACACGCCGCTATGGCTGATGCGTCAGGCGGGCCGCTATTTGCCCGAATACCGGGCTACGCGCAGCAAGGCAGGGTCATTCATGGGCTTGGCCACGAACCCAGATTATGCGACCGAGGTCACCTTACAGCCCTTGGATCGCTATGCCCTCGACGCCGCCATCCTGTTTTCCGACATTCTCACGGTACCGGATGCGATGGGTCTGGGGCTCTCGTTTGCCGAAGGAGAGGGGCCGCGCTTTGCTCATCCGCTGAGAGATGAGCAGGCCGTACGTGCGCTGCGCGCGCCAGACCTAAGCAGTCTGCAATACGTCTTTGACGCCGTAACGCAAATCCGCACTGAGTTGGCAGGCAGGGTTCCCCTGATCGGATTTTCGGGCAGCCCATGGACGCTGGCGTGCTACATGGTTGAAGGCGGCGGTTCGGACGATTTCCGAACCGTGAAGTCCATGCTTTATGACCGTCCGGACCTGATGCACCATATTCTGAGTACCAATGCTGCCGCCGTCGCGGCTTATCTGAATGCGCAGATCGAAGCGGGCGCTCAAGCGGTGATGATCTTTGATACTTGGGGCGGCGCGCTGGCCGACGGTATTTATCAGACGTTCTCCTTAAATTACATGAAGGAAGTCATCCGAGGGCTCAAGCGCGAGCATGACGGCGTCAAGATCCCATGCATCGTCTTTACCAAGGGCGGTGGCTTGTGGTTGGAAGAAATTGCCGATAGCGGTGCCGATGCTGTGGGTCTCGATTGGACCGTCAACTTGGGCAAGGCGCGCGCCTTGGTGGGACACAAAGTTGCGCTTCAGGGAAATCTCGACCCCAATGTATTGTTTGCAAAACCAGAACAAATTCGCACTGAAGTGGAGCGCGCACTCATGGCCTTTGGAAAGCCAGGTTCAGGGACAGGTCATGTGTTTAATTTAGGCCATGGTATTTCACAATTTACCCCGCCCGACGCTGTAACCGCCATGGTGTTAGCAGTCCACGAGATCAGCCGCCAGTTGCGCGCCTGATCAGGCTTATCTAGACATCGAGGTGCTGTTATGACATGTTTTGGCACCTCGATCTGGCCAGTTATGCACAAGTAGGGCACATACTGACCGAATCAAGTACTTGCACAAACTTATCAACGCCCCGTCTAGGTATAGCCCCTAACTCTTTGATTCCATTTAATAAATTAATTGAACAATGATTGCTCGCTGATCGGTGGCTTGATCCCAGAAAACAAAGCGCGCGAACGGAGGGCACATTGTTCACAAAGATATCCACAGGCAGTTGATAGCCGAAATCAATTATTGGTATCCCAAAGATGCGTCATTCACTCACGCAAGGTCTTTCACGGAAAACCATTGTCGGGTTGATAGGATTTACCGCTGAAAAGGCGAGACGAAAACAGTGATAGGGCTCCATAAAACGCAAGTTACCAAGCATTGGCCAACCCACACTTATTCACAAAAGTATGCTTGTCAAGATGGCGGAAAAAAAAATCCAAAAAAATTCCCCGTGTATAACAACAATCGCTAAGTCCTTGATTTTTCACGCCCTTCCCATCTGCTTTGCAACGAGTCATTTTGTTGAACACCGCATGAACTCAGCGCTTTGGCTTGTCAAGACCCAGTTACGCACAAAGTTATCCACAGAATTTGTGGATAGCGAAAAAATGTCTTTTGCGCCCGGTATTTAAATCAATTTTTAAAGCGTTACATTAAGTTGGGAAGAGCTTGAACAAAGTCGCGGTTTTAGGAAAAGTTAGTAGAGTCTTAAGGCACCGCGGGTCACAATCCTGAGTTCCTGGTGTCACTTTTTCAATCCCAACAGACTGCTGTGTTATTGACGCAGTAATTCTTTAGTTCAAACTAGCTGTCTATGTCGCCACCCACTCCTCGAATTCTTAAAATGGCGTTGGACACCCCGTTGGCCATCGAATTCGACTATCGGTGGCGGCCAGAGTCTGCCGATGATCCGAATCCGACCGTGGGGCAGTTAGCCCAAGTGCCATTTGGACGCAGAGAAGTAATCGGGCTCATTACTGCGATCCACGAGAGCAGTGATCATGCGCCCGAAAAAATCCGTGACATCACCGCAATACGTTACCAACTACCGGCCTTATCGGCGCATTGGATCGCCCTGTCACGATTCGCGGCGGAATACTATCAGCGCCCCTTAGGTGAAGTGGTCTTGCCTTGCCTGCCAAAAAATCTGCGCGCCCTTAAATCTACCGCACTGGACAGCGCATTAAAGAAAGTCACGGCGCCTGAGAGCCCAACGAAGTCAGAACCTTCAAGTGTTCCCCAACTCAACCAAGATCAGCAGGTGGCGGTCGATGCAATTACAGCAGTCAGTAGTTACAGCACCACCTTGCTTTTCGGCGTGACCGGCAGCGGAAAAACCGAGGTCTATCTGCGAAGTGCACAAAAAATTCTTGAACGGGAACGACAACAGGGCGGGCGCGCGCAGGTATTGATCCTGGTGCCAGAAATTAATCTGACGCCACAACTCGAGAACAGCGTCCGGGCGCGCTTTCCCGAACTGAATGTGGTCTCACTGCATAGTCAACTCTCCGAGGGCGAGCGCACCCGTAGTTGGCTATCAGCGCATCTCGGGAGTGCGGACATCGTCCTTGGCACTCGCCTCGCCGTGCTCGCCTCCATGCCCGATCTAAAACTGATCGTCGTCGACGAAGAGCATGACCCCTCGTACAAGCAACAGGAAGGTTTGCGTTACTCAGCGCGCGATCTGGCAATTTGGCGCGCGCGCGACTTGAACATTCCGGTCGTCCTCGGGTCGGCAACACCGTCAATGGAGAGCTGGCATCACGCAGAAAGCGGCCGTTATCGAAAACTGGTGCTTACCCAGCGCGCCGCCGCACAGGCAGTGTTGCCCAACATATCGCTGATCGACATGGAGCGAATCAAGGCAAGCGAGGGCTTGGCGCCGCCGCTCATTGCCGCACTACGCGAGCGATTGGCGCGTGGCGAGCAATCGCTTTTATTTCTAAATCGTCGCGGTTACGCGCCTGTGGTGCATTGTGATGCGTGCGGATGGATCAGCAATTGCCAGCGGTGTACCGCTTTCATGGTGTTGCACAAACCCGAACGTCGTTTGCGCTGTCATCACTGTAGTTTTGAGCTCAAGATACCCGCGTCTTGTCCCACCTGCGGCAATGTGGATTTGCAGCCGCTCGGGCGTGGAACCCAGCGTATTGAAGAATATTTGCACACACTGTTCCCTGAAGCGCGCGTGCTTAGAATCGATGCAGACTCAACCAGAAAAAAAGGCAGTGCACAAGCGGCCTTTGAAACGGTACACCGCGGTGAAGTCGATATCCTCCTCGGCACGCAAATGGTCGCAAAGGGCCATGACTTCCAGCGGCTGACGCTGGTGGGGGTCATCAACCCTGATACCGCCTTGTTTTCGCATGATTACAGGGCCGGCGAGCGTTTGTTTGCGCAGCTCATGCAGGTCGCAGGCAGGGCGGGCAGGGCGGGTCAGATGTCCAAGAGTGAAGTGCTGGTTCAAACTCGCTACGCGCAGCATCCGCTGTATCGCGCACTGCTTGGGCATGACTTTCCGGGCTTCGCGTCAGCCACTTTGGAAGAGCGCCGCAGTGCGGGCTTACCACCTTATGTCTTTCAGGCCTTGCTCAGAGCGGAATCAAAAACCTTGACGAACGCCCTGGAATTTTTGCAGCAGGCGCGGGCGCTATTGCCCCATCCCGGTATTGTCATTAACGATCCAGTGCCCATGACAATGACGCGCGTCGCGGGGGTCGAACGAGCGCAGTTGTTGCTGGAGTCGAATGCGCGAGCGACCTTGCAGAATTTTTTGAAGCTTTGGGTACAGGAGCTACGCAAACATCCGAGCCGGCTGCGTTGGACGCTCGAAGTCGACCCGATTGATATCTAAGCTCAAAACCTTCGCGAGCTTTGGAACGCGCGAAACGTCTGCATAAATAAGAGGGAAATAAGGTGCATACCGAAGCCCCCGACATTTCGGCGCAAGTGAAATTTTATTGAATCGGTGAATCCAACTGACCTTCTTCGGCTAACTGCCGGATCATACGTATCGTATCGATATCGGATTCTTTATAAGCCTCACGTCGAAAGTCGTTGTAAAAAGATTCTTCCGCTGTTTCGGGCGTATCCCGATGATCATCGTAGGCAAACCTGACAAACAATGCGCCGGCTTGCGGCTCTTCTATTGTCATCGTCAGATCCGACGCAGGTATATCGTTCTGCTGTGGTACGTGGTAATGAACCTGATCCATCAATCTGAATCGCACTTCATCAATCACCGCAAGTTTTCCGAAGTGAAGTGTGCGTGACATCCTCTCTGCCGAACGCACTGTAATCTCGCAGCTATCGAGGCCAATAAGAAACAGCGTCGGGCGCTCTGCTCGCAGCACAAGACCGTGCCAAAGTTGCGAACGACTGAGCGGGGTAATCAAGGGATTACCCAAATTGTTAATTTCGATGAGATGGGTGAATTTCATTGCGGCGTCCTCGTCATGCGCAGTCACTTTATCACGCTCGGCAGCAAGACTTTCGATACAATGACGCGCTTGCCCACCTGCCTCACGCCGATTCCCTCATGCAGCACGGTCTCAACTCTCCGCAGCGAATCGCCGTCGATTATATCGACGGCCCTTGCCTTGTACTGGCAGGCGCCGGATCGGGTAAGACACGCGTCATTACGCAGAAAATCGTGCATCTGATTGAGTCATGCAATTATGAGCCTCGCAACATTGCGGCGCTGACCTTTACTAACAAAGCCGCACTCGAAATGCGCGAGCGGGTTGGCAAACTGCTGCGTGAGCCCGGACAGGCCAAACAACTGACGGTCTCCACATTTCACTCACTGGGCGTCCATATTTTGCGGCGTGAAGCGCAGGCGCTGGGCCTCAAAGAGCGCTTCTCGATCATGGACAGCACCGATTGCTTCGCTATCGTGCAGGATCTTTCAGCGACCACGGACAAAGGTGTCATTCGTCGCATTCAAAATGCCATGTCCCTTTGGAAGAACGCATTGCTCACGCCCGAGCAGGCGCTGGCACAAGCAAGTACCGAAGATGAGGCTCAAGCAGCGCGTATTTATCGCAACTATGTTGCGACCTTGTCGAGTTATCAGGCTGTTGATTTTGATGATCTCATTCGCTTGCCCGTTGAACTGTTTCGTCAGGATGAGGCCGCACGAGATCGCTGGCAGCGTCGACTTCGTTATCTGCTGCTCGACGAGTATCAGGATACCAATACCTGTCAGTACGAACTCGTGAAGCTGCTGGTGACCGGACCCGGCAAGAAACCTATGTTCACCGCCGTCGGAGATGATGATCAGGCGATTTATGCATGGCGTGGCGCGACCATGGAAAACCTGCGTATTCTTCAGGATGACTTTCCTGATTTAAAGCTCATCAAGCTCGAGCAAAACTATCGCTCCAGCACCCGTATTCTTCAGGCGGCCAATGCTGTTATCGCCAACAATCCGAAGTTATTTGAGAAATCACTCTGGTCCGAGCATGGCGCAGGCGATCCGGTCAAGGTGATGGCCATGGACGATGACGAAGCTGAAGCGGATCAGGTGGTCATCATGCTTTCAGCGCACAAGTTT
The DNA here is from genome assembly GCA_027490255.1 of Oxalobacteraceae bacterium. Lineage (GTDB taxonomy): Bacteria > Pseudomonadota > Gammaproteobacteria > Burkholderiales > Burkholderiaceae_D > Pernthalerella. Next base: position 18,443 of record JAIXYM010000107.1, read on the forward strand.
GAACGCCGCGCGAAGTTTTCTGATTATGCGATTCTGTATCGCGGTAATCATCAATCACGCGCGCTGGAAAAGGCCTTGCGCCGCGAGCGCATCCCGTATGTGATGTCAGGGGGTCAGAGTTTTTTTGATCGCGCTGAAATCAAAGACATCATCAGTTATCTGAGACTCATTGCGAATACGGATGATGATCCCGCGTTCATCCGTGCCGTGACGACGCCACGTCGCGGTGTCGGCCAGGCCACGCTGGAAGCGCTGGGCGAGTTTTCCCGTCAGTGGCAATGTTCATTGTTCGAGGCTGTTTTCAAGGGCGGTATCGAGGCGCGCATGAATGACCGCCAGCTCGCACCTCTGCGTGAATTTTGTGATTTCATCAATCAGCTCGAAGCCCGTGCAACGCGCGTCGGTGCGGCGGGCACCGGAGAAAATGCCGGTGCCGTGCTGGATGACATGATGAAAGCCATCGACTACGAGGCTTATCTGTACGCGACTTTCGATGACAAACAGGCGCAAGAGAAATGGCAAAACGTACTCGACTTCACCGGATGGTTGAAAGAAAAAGGTAACGGCGGTCGTGA
>JAIXYM010000074.1 GCA_027490255.1 Oxalobacteraceae bacterium
TCGATATCAGCCAGAGAAGCAATCGCATGATGCGGTGCCGGCATGACGCCTGACTTTTGTGCGCAGTCAGTAAAGAATTTTTTTTCAATCAGTCGGTCCTGAGCCACCGATACACAATCAGCACTCGGCGCGACGAAGCTATGTCCCGCTAATGCAGCAAGACTTTGTGCAGGTACGTTTTCAAATTCTGTCGTCACCGCAACGCACTGCTCACCCAGCTCGGCGAGTGCTTCGGCATCGGTATAGCTGGCGCACAGCAAATGATCGGCTGCATGACCGGCCGGGCAATCGCTCGCAGGTTCCAGCACGGCGACTTTGTAGCCCATCGCCTGTGCCGCATGCGCGAACATGCGACCCAGCTGGCCACCGCCCATCACACCCAGCCAAGTGGCCGGTGAGGCTTGCGGTTTGAAGGATGTCGCAGAGAGAGTGACTTTACTCATTCAGGCAATTTCATGGCCATGGCGGCCTCGGTTTGCTGCGCGCGGAAATGCAGCAGTTTTTCTGCAAGCGAGGCATCATCGGCTGCCAGCATCGCAACCGCTGCAAGTGCGGCATTCGCGGCACCTGCTTCGCCAATCGCAAAAGTCGCCACCGGTATACCTTTGGGCATTTGCACAATGGATAGCAGCGAATCTTCACCGCGCAGATATTTGGAAGGCACCGGTACACCAAGCACGGGTACGATGGTTTGCGAAGCGATCATGCCGGGCAAATGCGCCGCACCACCGGCACCGGCGATGATGGCGCGCAGTCCACGCTCGCGTGCTGCCTTTGCGTAGTCGAACATCTGGTCGGGCATGCGGTGCGCGGACAGCACTTGTGCTTCATGCGCGACACCGAATTCCTTCAATATGGCGACCGCATGCTGCATCACATCCCAGTCGGATGAGGAACCCATCACCACACCCACTAGCGGCTTGTTTGCTGTGCTCATATCAATCCTTCAGATGATGACCGGTGAGACGGTACAAAGCCTCACGGTACTTCGCACCGGTGTTTTCAATAACATCCGCAGGCAGCGCTGGTGCTGGCGCTGTCTTGTTCCAGTCTTTCAGGGTCTCGAGATAATCACGTACGAATTGCTTATCGAACGACGGCGGCGATCCTCCCGGCGCATACGAATCGGCTGGCCAGAAACGCGATGAATCTGCGGTGAGTACTTCATCCATCAAATGCAGCACGCCATTTTCATCCAGACCAAATTCGAATTTGGTGTCGGCAATAATGATGCCGCGCGTCGCCGCATAATCAGCCGCGGTCTGATAGAGCTGTATGCTGATCTCGCGCATGTGCGCAGCCAGCACGGGGCCGATGCGCTTTTCCATCTCTTCAAAGCTGATGTTTTCGTCGTGCTCACCGATATCTGCCTTTGCCGCCGGTGTGAACAAGGGCTCGGGCAGTTTGGCAGCCATCTGCAAACCGACGGGTAGCGGTATGCCGCACACGGCGCCGGTCGCCTGGTAATCTTTCCAACCCGACCCGATCAAATAGCCGCGCACGACGGCCTCAACCAAAATAGGTTTCAGACGCTTGGCCACGACTGCACGTCCGTGCACCTGCTCTGCCTCGTCGGCAGACACCACAGATTCCGGTGCGATGCCTGTCAAATGATTGGGCACGACATGCGCGAGTTTGTCGAACCAGAAATCCGACATTTGATTGAGCACCCTGCCTTTGGCGGGAATGGGCTCATTCATCACCACATCGAATGCTGACAGACGATCGGATGTAACGATCAAAATTTTGTCATCACCGACAGCGTAGTTGTCGCGGACTTTGCCGCGACCTAGTAGCGGAAGTGAGGTAATGGTGGATTGGTAGAGACTGTTCATTGTTTATTTTTGGGTGGTGCTTTTAAGGTACTCGATTGCGGTGCTCATGCGGGTCACTTAAAGACTGAACCTGTTTTTCAAGAAGGAGGACAGCTGTTTGTCCACGACGAAAGACACTGGATCCCGGCTTTCGCCGGGATGACGTTTTAGAGCTGTTGGCCTCAACATCACGATCCCGGTCTGAATTCGAATCACGTTTTTAGAACTGTTATCCTCAAAACCGTCATCCCGGCGAAAGCCGGGATCCAGCGTCGTTCGTTATAAGCAGCAGAACGTATCAGTTAACCACCTGCGACAACTCGCCCTTCTTGTACTTCTCTGCCATTTTCTCCAACGACAATGTCTTAATTTTCCCTGCCTGACCTTCACAACCAAACGACAAATAACGCGCCTTCACAATTTTCATCGCAGCTTCACGCGCCGGCTTCAGATAATCACGCGGATCAAACTTTGATGGATTCTCGAAGAGGTAGCGACGCACCGCCGCAGTCATGGCCAGACGAATGTCGGTATCGATATTGATCTTGCGAACACCATGACGTATACCTTCCTGAATTTCTTCTACCGGTACGCCATAGGTTTCCTTCATGTCGCCACCAAATTCGCGTATCTCAGCCAGCAATTCCTGCGGCACGCTCGACGAGCCATGCATGACCAGATGGGTATTCGGAATACGTGCGTGAATTTCTTTGATGCGATCAATTGCCAGAATATCGCCCGTCGGCTTGCGCGAAAATTTATAAGCGCCGTGGCTGGTACCAATCGCAATGGCTAGCGCATCGCACTGGGTCTGACGTACAAAGTCGGCCGCCTGACTCGCATCAGTCAGCAATTGCTCTCGCGTCATCGTACCTTCAGCGCCATGACCATCTTCCTTGTCGCCCTTCATGGTTTCCAGCGAACCCAGCACACCGAGTTCGGCCTCAACCGTCACGCCGATTGCATGCGAAAAATCCACTACGCGACGCGATACTTCCACGTTGTATTCATAGCTAGCCACCGACTTGCCATCTTCTTCCAACGAGCCATCCATCATTACCGATGAAAAACCCGAACGTATCGCCGCCATGCAGACCGCCGGCGACTGACCGTGATCCTGATGCATGACGATGGGAATATGCGGATATGCCTCAACCGCCGCAGAGATCAGATGGCGCAAAAACGCTTCACCTGCATATTTACGCGCACCAGCCGAGGCTTGCATGATCACGGGCGCGCCAACTTCATCGGCCGCTGCCATGATCGCCGACACTTGTTCAAGATTGTTGACATTAAACGCTGGTAAACCATAAGCATTTTCTGCAGCGTGGTCGAGCAGCTGGCGCATTGAAACGAGAGGCATGTTCAGAATCTCCGGAAATAAAAACTATCGTTCACCAATCTTCGTGATTTTCAGGGCATTGGTACCACCGACCTGCCCCATGGGTTCGCCCCAGGTCACGACGATCATGTCATCTTTAGCGGCTAACTTTTTGGCAACCAGCAAGGTCTCCACATCAGCCAGTACTTTTTCGCGATCTGCGGAAGAAGTCTTCAGTTGCAACGTATGGACGTTGCGATAGAGCGCAAGCTTGCGCTGCGTAGCCAGACTCGGTGTCATCGCATAAATCGGCATACCGATATTGTGACGACTCATCCACAAGGGTGTCGAGCCGGACTCGGTCAGCGCAACAATCGCGGCGGCCTGCAAATGATACGCCGTAAACAAGGCACCATAGGCAATTGATTGATCGATGCGAGTGAAGGTCACGTTCAGAAAATCCGCATCAAGCGACAGGTGCTCTGACTTCTCGGCTTCGGCACACACGGCCACCATGGTCTCCACGGTTTCTACCGGATACTTACCCGCCGCCGTTTCCGCCGAGGTCATCACGGCATCCGTGCCATCGAGTACGGCATTCGCGACGTCGGAGACTTCTGCACGCGTCGGTATTGCATTCTGAATCATCGATTCCATCATCTGCGTGGCAGTAATCACCAGTTTGTTACTGGCGCGCGCCATGCGAATCATGCGTTTTTGTAGCGCAGGTACGGCAGCATTACCCACCTCCACTGCGAGATCACCGCGCGCGACCATGATGCCGTCAGAGGCATCGAGGATTTCCTGCAAACGAGGAATCGCTTCGGCTCGCTCAATCTTCGCAATCATCTGCGGTTTACGACCATACGACTCACCAGCGATATTGGCCAGCTGACGCGCCATCTCCATGTCGGTGGCATTTTTTGGAAACGACACCGCGACGAAATCAGCACCGAGACGCATCGCGGTCTTGATGTCTTCCATGTCTTTCGCCGTCAGCGCAGGTGCGGACAAACCGCCGCCCTGACGGTTGATGCCTTTGTTATTGGACAGCTCGCCACCGATTTTCACGGTGGTATGGATTTCACTGCCCTTCACCTGGGTCACTACCAGCACAATCAAACCATCATTGAGCAGCAGCACATCATCTGGCTTGAGGTCGTTCGGCAATTCTTTGTAGTCGAGACCGGCGCGATGTTGATCACCCATTTCGCACTGCGCATCCAGAATGAACTTTTCGCCTTTGACGAGCTCGATCTTGCCGTCTTTGAATTTGCCGACACGGATTTTCGGTCCCTGCAAATCTGCCATGATGGCAATCTCGCGACCGCAAGCAGCAGCGGCATCGCGCACCATCTGCGCCCGCGCAACATGATCTTCTGCGGTGCCGTGCGAAAAATTGAGCCGCACCACATCCACACCTGCTTCGATCATGCGCTTGAGAATATCCGGCGTATTGGAGGCAGGGCCGATAGTGGCAACGATCTTGGTGGCACGAGTTTTCATCAGGGGCTCTTTATTGTGCGCGCTGCTCGAGTATTTCAACGGCTGGGAGTACCTTACCCTCGAGGAATTCGAGGAAAGCCCCGCCACCGGTAGAGATATAACCGACCTTGTCGGCAATACCGTATTTGGCAATCGCTGCCAGCGTGTCACCGCCGCCCGCAATCGAGAAACCGCTGGAACGCGCAATCGCCATCGCCAGTGTTTCGGTGCCGTGACCGAATTGGTCGAATTCGAATACGCCCACCGGACCATTCCAAACGATGGTGCCAGCGTCCAGTAGTTGCGCTGCGAGCACGTCGGCGGTCTTGGGACCGATATCTAGAATCATGTCATCAGCTGCGACGTCGTTGACTGATTTTACTGTGGCGACTGCTGTCGGCGAGAACTCGGTTGCGCACACCACATCGCTTGGAATCGGAACGGTCGCACCGCGCGCGGCCATCATATCAATGATGGCTTTGGCTTCGCCGACCAGATCAGGCTCGGCCAGGGATTTGCCGATAGGTAGACCAGCCGCCAGCATGAAGGTGTTGGCGATACCACCGCCGACAATCAGTCGATCAACTTTGGCAGCCAGCGATTTAAGAATGGTCAGCTTGGTCGAGACCTTAGAGCCAGCCACGATCGCGGCGAGCGGCTTGGCCGGTTGGCCCAGCGCCTTGCCCAGTGCATCGAGCTCAGCAGCCAGCAAGGGACCAGCGCAAGCGATAGTCGCGAACTTTGCGATGCCATGCGTGGTAGCTTCTGCCCGGTGCGCGGTACCAAACGCGTCATTGACATAGACATCGCAGAGCGCCGCCATTTTTTTAGCGAGCTCGTCGCTGTTTTTCTTCTCGCCGATATTGACGCGGCAGTTCTCCAGCATCACGACCTCACCGGGCGCTACCGATACGCCATCCACCCAATCCTGTTTCAGCACGACCGGCTTGCCCAGCAATTCAGACAGACGCTGGGCCACGGGTGCCAGTGTGTCCTCAGCTTTGAGCTCACCCTCAGTCGGGCGGCCGAGATGTGAGGTCACCATCACCGCAGCGCCGGCTTTCAGTGCCGCCCGTATGGCGGGGACGGATGCACGTATCCGAGTGTCCTCGGTGATATGCCCTGCATCATCCTGAGGCACATTCATATCGGCACGAATAAAAACGCGTTTTCCCTGGAGTTTGTTCTGTTCGACGAGATCACTAAGTCGGTTGAATCGCATGTCGGATTTCTTTGGTGGGAGTGGCCTTGGGGAAAGCCCGCTATTTTACCGCAGGCCATGCGCGCCGAGACCGTTGCCAGACCGGCATTGCACCATGGCCAACCTGTCATTCAGCTGATTAGGCGAAGCAAGGTAAAACAGGCCATGCCGAAGACCAGCGTCCCCAGCAGATGGCGGGTCTTAAGGAAGAACAACACGGCAGCAATGCCGGCCAACAACCGGATATTTTTCCAAGGCTCGACCAGAACACCGCCCGAAAGCAGCAGATCCGGCGCCAGAATCGCAGCCAGCGCCACGGCCGGCACAAAACTGAGCGCATGCTGTAGCCAGTCGGGCATACGCACCGACTGCGCAAACAAGAAAAAAAATCCGCGACCCACCACAGTACTGAGGGTCATAAGCGCAATCAGCAACAGAAATTCGTTGTTACTCATGCGGCGACTCCTGTCTGGCAGCAGACGCACGCTGGCTAATCAGTCGATCGGCGGCCACCGCCGCGGCAATACCCACCACCATGGCCACGAGCAAACCCAACCGGTAAGGCAGTCCAACGCTCATGATCGACACAATGCTGGCCACGATCACGCCGATCACGGTCGGCCGGTTGGCGACCAAGGGTACGGTGATCGCCAGCAACGCGACCGTACCCGCAAAACCTATCCCCCAGCTGGCGGGAATCTGGCTCGCCAGCAGAATCCCGGCCACCGTACCGACCTGCCAGGCAGTCCAGTTGGGTATGGCCAGCCCTGTGAAATAGGCGACCTTACCGGCGGTCTTACCCAGGGTGTGCGCGGGATAACGCTGCGGAAAAAAGGCCATGATCACATCGACATTGAAATAGCCGTACCAAAGCCGCTGATACCAAGGCAAATGGGCAAAATGCGGGCCGACCACAGCGCTGAAAATCACGAAGCGCAAATTGACCATGAAACCCGTAAACACGATCACCCCTAGCGGTACGCTGGCCGCAATCAGCGGCAAGACCGCCAGCTGTGCCGAACCGGCATAGACGGTGATGGTCATCAGCAAGGCCTGCCAAATCGTCAGACCCGCCTGCACCATGGACATACCAGTGACCGTACCCCAGGCAAACAGGCCCGGCATCGTCTGTGTACTGACGCGCACCCCGTCCCAGAACGCGGCGCGTTCGCGTTCTGCTGCTTCAGTGGGGATAGGATTCATGAAAAGTGATTAAAAATTCAGCAGGTATAGCCAACGGGCAATCCGACATTTTAAGTGCCTGCTTGAAAATTGTCGCGAGTCGCCTGAGAACAGCCGCTACCAAATGGGCTCTGAATAAACCCCTTTTATATTGAGCCGCCGCCGCTGCCCAACGCAGGGCTTTGGCTTTCGGTGTTTTATGTCGGCGCTTCCATGGCAAAGCACCATGAGCCTAACGAGACAGGCGCTGAATCCGTTAAAATCCCTGTTTTGCAATATTGACGGGAGAATGTTTCATGTCCATGGCTGACCGCGACGGCAAGATCTGGAAAGACGGTCATATGATCGAGTGGCGCGATGCCACTTTGCATATGCTGACCCACAGCCTGCACTATGGCATGGCGATTTTCGAAGGTGTACGCGCCTACAAAACCGTTGATGGCACGGCGATTTTCCGCCTGAAAGAACATACACAGCGCCTGTTCAATTCAGCAAAAATTTTCCAGATGCAGATGCCCTACGATATGGAAACGCTGATGGCTGCACAACTCGATGTCGTGCGCGCCAATAAGCTGGAGTCCTGCTACATCCGTCCGCTGGCCTGGATAGGCTCGGAAAAAATGGGCGTCTCGGCGCGCGGTAATACGATTCACGTCTCGATCGCCGCTTGGCCGTGGGGCGCTTATCTGGGCGAGGAAGGTCTGGCCAAAGGCATACGCGTCAAAACTTCGTCATTCACTCGTCACCATGTGAACGTCTCCATGGTCCGCGCAAAAGCCAGTGGTTACTACATCAATTCCATTCTGGCGAATCAGGAAGTCACCGCCGAGGGATACGATGAAGCGCTGCTGCTGGACACCGAAGGCTATGTGTCCGAGGGCGCGGGCGAGAATATCTTTATCGTCAAAGCCGGCAAGATTTATACGCCTGATCTGGCCAGCTGCCTCGATGGCATTACCCGTGATTCCGTGCTCACCATGGCGCGCGATCTGGGTATTGAAATCATTGAAAAGCGCATCACGCGCGATGAAATTTACTGTGCCGATGAAGCCTTCTTCACAGGCACTGCGGCCGAAGTCACCCCGATACGCGAACTCGACAATCGTACGATTGGTACCGGCAGCCGTGGACCCGTCACTGAAAAACTGCAATCGCTTTTCTTTGACGTAGTGGGCGGCAAGGCAACAAAATACAAACACTGGCTGACCCCTGTCTGATTCAAGGATTAACGAATGACTCAGTCATCTTCAGTTGTAGAACTTGATAGCCCGGATCTGCCGGCCTACTGCCCGAACAAGGCCATGCCGGCGTGGTCCTCGCACCCGCGCGTCTCTCTGGACTTTAATGATCAGGGACAAGCAAAATGTCCGTATTGCAGCACCCAGTATCAGCTCAAGCCCGGCGCTCACGCTCACGGACACTGATACCGAAGAGACCTGGCAGCTGTGGCATGGGTGGCCACGCTGCCCTGTATAAAAAAGATAAGCTGCTCATGCCCAGTCCGATTCGAATTTTCGCTACTGCCGACGATGTGGAACACGCGTTCTACGATGCCATTGCGCGCGCGGATCTGGAGAGTCTGATGGCGCTGTGGGCGGATGATGATGAAATCAGCTGCGTGCATCCAGGCGCACCCCGCCTTCAGGGCCATGCCGCCATCCGCGAATCTTGGGAAATGATTTTCGAGCGTGGCCCGGTACATATCCGTCCGCGTCATCTACACGTGAACCAGAATATGAGTAGCGCCGTTCACAGTCTGATCGAAGAAGTAAAGACACCCGATGACCCAGACTGGCAGCAAGCCCACATCGTCGCCACCAATGTTTATCTCAAAACACCGCAAGGCTGGCGCATGGTGGTACACCACGCATCGATCGCGCCCGGCGCACCCGCTGATGAGCAAGCCAGTGGTTCAGGCGTGCTGCACTGATGGATTACCGTGCACCGTTCTGGCTGCCGGGCGGACATCTGCAAACCATCTATCCGGCCAAATGCATCAGCCCGCCTGAAGTCACGCTACACCGCGAACGATGGGATACCACTGATGGTGATTTCATCGATGTTGATTTCGTCGAAGGCCTGCCCGGCAAACCTTTCATCACGCTCTTTCATGGACTCGAGGGTTCCTCGTCAAGTCACTATGCGCGCGCCATCCTGCATTACATCGAGTCGATGGGCTGGTCAGGTGCGGTACCGCACTTTCGTGGCTGCTCTGGTGAACTCAATCGCGCGCCACGTTTTTATCATTCCGGTGATGCCACTGAAATCGACTGGATTATTCGTCGCATGGCGGGTCATCCGCAGGCACGCAATGCCTCCGATTTTTTTGCAGTCGGCATTTCGCTAGGGGGCAACGCCCTCTTGCGCTGGCTGGGTGAGTTCGCCGAAGACACTGCGTTTGTGGATGCTGCCTGCGCTATATCGGCACCGCTTGATCTCGCCGCAGGAGGCGCTGCATTATCGCGCGGCGTGAACATGATTTATACGCGCGCATTTCTTCAGAATCTGAAACCCAAGTGCCTGCAAAAGCTCGAACAATTCCCCAAACTCTTTGACAAAGAACGCATGCTGGCCGCACGCGATCTGTATGAGTTCGATAATGTTGTAACGGCGCCGCTGCATGGCTACCGCGACACAAATGATTATTGGGACAGAGCCAGCGCAAAACACGTTCTGGGCAATATCACTGTGCCCACGCTGGTGATGAATGCCCGAAATGATCCTTTTCTGCCGGCGCGACATCTGCCACGCAAGGCCTCTTCATCCGTCATTCTGGAATATCCAGCACAAGGTGGCCATGTAGGATTTTCGAGTGGTTATCCGCCGGGCTCTCTGGCATGGCTGCCAAAGCGGTTGGTACGTTTTCTGTCGGATCAGGTCTTGCTCCAACCCAGCACACCCGCCGGCATGATTTACGCGCGCTGATTTGCGATGGATGAGATCGTCAAACAAGCGATGGCGAAATGGCCATCCGTTCCACACTGTTACGGCTGGCTGGCGCTGGATGCGCGCGGCGCCTTTCGCATGCGTGATGAAGCCGCGCAGCGAGCGAATAGCCCGGGCGACATCATTCGCCATACCTCACTGCTGAACTTCATTTATCGAAACTACGCGCGCGACGAACGCGGCGCATGGTTCTTTCAAAATGGTCCGCAGCGCGTTTATGTGGAACTTGAAACAACACCGTTCATCGCGCGAACGGATCCGTCGCATCAGTTTGTTTTGCACGATGGCGAGGTGATGTCGGATATTGATGAGGTTTGCCTGACCGAACATGGGCAGCTGGTATTAATTAATAGCCGACAAATTGCCATGCTGGATGATCGCGATCTGGCGCAATGCCTGCCGCTCTTGAAGCTACATGGACAAATCATCCATGATGATCAGCTGATGCAGTGGCTTGCATCACCAACTAATGATCTCAGTCTGCGTACACTTCAGAGGGATATACCTGTACGTTGGATACAGAGCGATATGCTGGCGTCGAGTTTTGGGTTTATTAGAAGACCTGTTGTGCCTGATGACAGCAGGTGAAAGATTTGGCTGTTTGTGTGTGACGAAAGACACTGGATCCCAGCTTTCGCTGGGATGACGGTTTTTATGTCAACTAACCTTCCAAACTTCATGCCATCGCAAGACTTCTAAATCGTCATCACCTGCATGTGATGACTGCTGCGCGGGCGGATCGCATGCGACCCGAATTCCCCACTCGCTCCCGGCGAAAGGTGTAGCGGGGGTTTCAGACCGCATGCGGTCTGCCCGCGGAACGGTAATGGCGTACTTGCCATTACGCGCCCTGCAAGGGGGGATCCAGCGTCTTTTTTACAAACGAGTACACGCCTAGGAAATGAGGATCCCACCCCGTAATCAGCGCTTCTTGGTCTGCGACATCAACTCCTGCCAAGCCGCCTGCAATTCACGTTCACGCGCATCAATCATCGCCTGATCGTAAAACGACGCATCGGATGACGTGCGTGCAATCCTGAGTTGCTCAAGCGCCGAGGGCAAGGCACCCGAAAGAAAGTAAAACTCAGCCAGCGCCAGATGCTGCAAGGCCTGCTTGCCCTGCTCTGCATACACTCGCGCCAATGCACGCTGCACACCGGCGTCCTGACGATAGAGCTGCGACTGGTCGCGCAGAAACGCTGCCGCCGCTTCTTTCTTGCCCGCCGCCAGCAGAGTTTCCGCATACTGCATCGTCAGCGCGCGGGATAGAGGGAATCGATTACGCCCCTCGGTCGCCAGCGCCAAGGCCTGCTCTGCCTGACCTCTGAGCAGACGATATTCAATATTCATACTCAACAAGGCCGGCGATGACGGCGTCGATGTCTCGCGAGCGACATCGGCATGCAAGGCTTCGAGCAAGGTACTGGCGCGGGCCGCATCCTTTTGACGCAAAGCAATCATAGCCAAGCCGTAACGCGCACCCATGATCTGTGCTCGCACACCTTGCTGCAGCTGCTCGTTAAAAATTACCGTCGCGTCACGCCATCCCTGCACAGTGTCATCTTGTAAAACACGCGCACGTGCCTTGACCAGAGAAAACTCAAGACTATCGAGACGCTGACGGTAAGGCATGTCACGAATACGTGCCTCAATGTCAGCAATACGCTCGGTTGTCAGCGGGTGCGTGCGCAAATAGGAAGGCGCAGAACTGCTGCGACTGCGGCTGGCAGCGTCCAATCGCCCAAAAAAAGCCACCATCCCATTGACCTCAAAGCCAGAACTGCGCAAGAGATTCAGACCAATCCGATCCGCCTCGCGTTCGGCATCTCTGCCAAAGCTCAGCTGTCGCTGCGCTGCCAAGCCGGTACCGCCCATCATGGCCGCCATGGAAAGGTCCGGACTAGTACGCGCTGCCAGCACAGCAAGCAGCAGACCGGCGAGCGGCAGCAAGGCATCTTGGCGTTGATTGCCAATCATGCGCGCAATGTGCCGCTGCGAGACGTGACCAATTTCGTGCGCCAGGACTGCGGCCAGCTCAGATTCGGACTGCGAGGCCAGAATCAGTCCGGTATGCACACCAATGAAACCGCCGGGGAGCGCGAACGCATTCAATGAAGGATCGCGCACGGCAAAAAACATGAAGTCATAACCCGCATCGCCCCGCGCTTCCGCGCTCGAGGAAAGCAAGACACCGCCAGCCTGATTCAAATAGTCCAACACGATGGGGTCGCTGACGTAGTCGCGGTCGCGGCGGATGTTGTTCATCACCTGCTCGCCCAGCCGGCGCTCCATCAGGGGCGACAGCTCCTCGCCGTCTGTCCCACCCAGATTAGGCAAGGCCTGAGCCTGTAAAACCGACGGTGTCAGCAGCGCTGGCGCGGAAAATGCAAGCACAGCAGCTGCCAAAAGGCGCAATATAGGCCTGCCCCTAGGAGGACGAAGACGAGGTTTCATGGTGCTATGATACCTGCAACCAATTTTCGTTCGCATCGCCTTTCTTTAGATACATTTTCAGCATGAGCTCAGCCAAAAATCCACCCAATCCCGCCAACGATAACGGCGGCCTCACCCATTTCGACGCCACCGGACAGGCCCATATGGTCGACGTTGGCGCAAAAAATGAAACGCACCGCGTCGCTATCGCCAGCGGCATCATCCGTATGCTGCCGCAGACGCTGGCCATCATCACCGCAGGCACCGCAAAAAAAGGCGATGTACTCGGTATCGCCCGCATCGCCGCCATCATGGCGGCCAAGCGAACCAGTGATCTGATTCCTTTATGTCACCCGCTTGCACTTACCCGCGTAGCGGTCGAGTTCACGATAGAAGAAGCCGATGCCAGCATCATGTGCAACGCACAGGTGGAGACTTACGGCAAAACCGGCGTAGAAATGGAAGCACTCACCGCCGTTCAAGTGGGTCTTCTTACCATTTACGACATGTGCAAAGCCGTTGATCGCGGCATGGTGATGTCGGATATTCGCGTGATGGAGAAACAGGGTGGGAAGTCGGGGCATTGGAAGGTGGAGTGATTAATAGACGTTCACGAACAACGGCAATTTTTATTGTGAATCCCACCTACCCCCACATAAGCAAGTACGGTCTCTGTACCTCTGTCTTGCTGGCAGCGCTCGCTTGCACGGCTATTACTTCAACAGCCGGCAGCTTATTTGGTGATCTGACTTGTAAAACTTGGGCAGATATTGACTATTCAAGAAAAAAAACCTGGACCAACGCTTTTCTTGCGCCGCTAAGTTTGACGCATCAAGGCCTTGAGAGAACAAAGCCCGATCGATACAACGAAGACTCCAAAGCCTTTGAACCCGCTATCGCCAGCATTGATAAGTTTTGTCTCTCACATCCGAAACTAAATCCGGCAGATGGCGCAGCTTCCTATTTGAACTCGCTCATTGGAAACTGATTTGGTCCGCTAGCTTACCTAGCCGGTTTACTGACAATCTACGAGATAGCAGTTTCGGCTACCAGCCTTGCATCAAAACTAGCGATTTTTAGCTTGATATCCGCAGTTTGCAGTTTCCTAAACTGAAAAAATATCTCCATACTTCAAACGCAAGTCACTCTTCTGCACCTTACCGGTTCCCCCGACGGGCAAAGACTGAACAAAGATAACTTCATCAGGCACCCACCATTTAGCGACGCGCTCAGCCAGAAAATCGATGATTTCTTGCTTCTCTAATGATTTTTCAGGTTTTGGAACAATTAATAGCAGCGGGCGCTCATCCCATTTAGGATGCTTCACACCAATGACTGCGGCCATGGCCACATCGGGATGAGCGGCTACAGCATTTTCGAGATCAATTGAGCTAATCCATTCACCGCCAGATTTGATTACATCCTTTGTGCGATCGCGTATCTGCATCACGCCATCCGGACTGATCGTTGCAATATCGCCCGTCGGAAACCATCCATCGACCAACGCTGTTTTATCAGCCTTGTGATATTTCTCAACGATCCACTGCCCCCGCACCATTAACTCTCCTTGCGAAGTACCATCTCTTGGAAGCGAGTTGCCGTCTTCATCGACAATTTTTAGCTCCACGCCAAATACAGATTTACCTTGCTTTGCGACGAGATCGTGACGCTGCTCGGCGGGCCACTCTATTTCACTCAGGCTTAAATTACTCATCGTTGCGACGGCGGTAGTTTCAGTCATACCCCAGCCGTGACGTACATCGACGTTATAAACATCATTGAATTTGGCAATTAATGCTCTCGGCATGGCAGAGCCGCCTACGCCCGTTCTGCGCATGGTTGAAAACTTGAGATTATTTTTTTCCAAATGCTGTACCAACCCCATCCAAATAGTAGGCACGCCCGCACTGATTGTGACTTTTTCAGACTCGATTAGCTCGTAGATACTTGCGCCGTCCAACTTTGGGCCAGGCAAAACTAGCTTGGATCCTGCAATTAATGACGCATAAGGCAAACACCAAGCGTTAATGTGAAACATAGGAACAACAGGAAGGACCGTGTCTTGCGAAGACATACTCAGCACATTGGGTAAGCATGCCGACAAAGCACTCAACGCAATGGCTCTGTGTGAGTAAAGAACGCCTTTGGGATTACCGGTAGTCCCCGAGGTATAGCAAAGCGCCGCACCTGATTTCTCGTCTAAGTCCGGCCACCGGAAAACGTTATCGTGGGATGCGATCAGATCTTCATAGTTTTTAATCTCAAGATTTTCAATCTCTGGCGTATTGTCTTTATCACTCAAACAGATCCAATGCTTTACTTTGGGACAGCTAGGGGCGATAGCTTTAATCAAGGGCGCAAACGTACTATCGAAAAATATCGCCTCGTCTTCTGCATGATTAATGATGTAAGAGAGCTGGTCTGGATGCAAACGTGGATTACAAGTGTGCATAATCATGCCGCTGCCAGAAACTGCGTAATAGGATTCCAGATGCCGGTAATTGTTCCAGGCAATCGTACCCACCACACTACCCAATTCAAGACCGATACTGGCAAGCGCATTCGCCAATTGCTTTGATCTATTGGCCATGTCGGCAAAGGTGTATCGGTGCAGCGCTCCGTGGGTCTCCCGACTGACAATGCTTTGGTGACCAAATTGATCAGCGCCATGCTCAAGGATTGCTGAAATCAGCAATGGACGCTCCATCATTTTCCCATCTGTCTGCATAGCTTTTTCCTCGCTGAATTGCTTCTTGTTTTATTTAATACAGACCGCATTAAATTGTAATTTTTTAGATTGCACAAGCAGGGCCATGCCCTAGAATTTAGATCATAGTCTTACTACGTGTAGGGTTATAAAACTGTTGGGGCAGTTAAAAATACCCTGCCTGCCGTTGTCTACCAAAGGGTAAACCATCCCAGATCACGCTCACTTTTGACACAACGCCTCTTTATTTACGCCACTAATTTCGGCAACGGTAAAAAATCCGTTGAATTGAGAGACTTTATGAGTGATCAGCGCTGGGAACCGGTACTCTCAACTGCATAAATTAGTTGCCACTTGCAGGGCTAAACACTACACAAAAAAAGCGCGTTTACACGCGAATCAGCGATTACCATCAATCGCATGGTCAATGCGGACTAGTAACAAGTGGATTGCATTCATTTACTAGCGAAGTATTTTCATTTTAGTAAGTTCAAGCTTGTAAAGCGCACTGCAGCAAATTGTTCCGAATCAAAATTTTTAGATTGTCTCGATCAAACTTACACGAAGTAATCCTGATAAATCATACCTATGGAAACTCGCCAGCTCGCCCGGCTTATGGGCTCGCTTTCATTTGAGGAACGCCTGCTCATTATGGACGCACTCATTTCGACCGGCGAGGAAGGACTGAGCCAGATGGCTCTGGCCGAAATCACGAGTCTCTCTGCGTCCAGCATTGGAATCAATCTTGACTACATGATGAGCACGGATATTGTGAGATACCGCAGTGAGTCGGTTGGCAAAGTTTTTTTTCCAAACTACGAACTTCTCGGAAGTTTGTTTTCATTCATGAATAAAAATTATGGATCGGGGATGAGCCAAACCAATCGGACGAAGTTAGGGTGAAACCGAATTGATCTGATCCTTTTGGTTTAGAAGCATGAAAATCTTACTGGTTGAAGACGAGGCAAAGATTGCTGATTTAGTGCTCTCTGGCTTTCAATCAGCAGGTTTCGCTACCGACTACCATGCTGATGGCAATGAAGGCCTAGCTGCTGCCTTGACGACTGACTACGACGCCATCGTCCTTGATGTAATGCTGCCATCGATTGATGGTCTGTCCATTCTCCGCGCCGTACGTAACAAAGTCCTGAAAACGCCCATCCATTTGCTTACCGCCAGAACTGACCCTCAAGACAGGCTATCTGGATTCGCAGCGGGGGCGGATGATTATCTCCCCAAGCCTTTTTTATTGAAGAGCTGATTGCCCGCCTAGGCGCAATCGGTCATCAAAGTGGGTGATTTTCCGCTGCTAGCGAATGCAGTGGTCAGCTTCGAAAATGAACGCTGGTTGACCACCCGCATGATAGCCAACAACGGTATTATTCTGACGATGATCAATACCAAAGTGATTGATCAGAGGATGGATGAATTTCCTTATTCCAGCTATTGAACACTGAAAAAGCCCACAGTCGTAAAGTTGACGGGACTGCAATGGGCCTGAGCTTGTGCCAGGAAATTGCCATCGCCGGCAATGGTAAGCTTCAGTTTTCAGTGATACGCCAAAATAAGGTTACAGTTGTCTTCCGAGCTCATGCCGCGAGTAAGGGCGCATAAACCAAGTGCTAAATATATAATTCCATTACCAAAATGGCATCGAAAATACTTCTCACTTCATACACCAAAAAACCGGAATTCGAAGACTTCTTGAATTCGTTTTACGACGCTGTGTGCGAGAGCGACATGGTCAAACACTATTTTTTCTTGGCGAAAAAAAGTGCGGTACTGCAGGACATGAAAAAATTCAGCCGGTACCTTACCCCCAAAACTCAAATGGACTACCGGCGCCCCGCTACGTCCACTGCCTCTCAGGACATCCAGCTACCCGACAGTCAGATCAGCGAGATCAGTCAGATTATGGTTAGGGTATGCAGGGCAAAAAAAATCCCATTTGAAGACGTCCCACAGCTGACGCATGAAATCCTCGAGATGATTGACGAAACACGCAGTCAGACGAACGATACCGCCGCTTCCGTTCTCTATCCCGACGAAGTTGATTCCGATAACGTTTATAAATTTCTCAAGAAGAATAAGATAGATTCGGAGATCATGCCTTCAAAATCCCTGATGGCAGAACGGGGACTCGCACATAAAGTATGGATCTACCTAGATCACGACGAAAAAACAATTTCGATCGAAGGAAAAATTTTTATCAAAGACATCGCTTTCGATGACCAGATTGAAGAAATCATCGAAAAACAGAATAACCGCGACAGCTTTATGAGAATAAGGCTAGAGCGCAATAATGGAGCGCAGCACCTTATTGAGAGGCACACACTTCCATTTCAAAATGGAATACCCGTGCGTTTGTTTGTGCGCTATCTAGGTAAATTCAGCAGAGATCTTGACATGATTTATTCGACGGATTCAGACGACATTCTGAAGTAAGGTATCCCCGCATAGAATCAAGCTACCAGCCTATCAAAAGAGTTATTTCACCTTACCTATGGCGCGAGCAAGGTCCAGATATTCCTCGCAATCCTTGCCGCAAATCTCTTCCAGTCGAGCCAGATGCTGGCGTGCCTTGTCGAGATTACCGGCTTTGACATAAGCCTCGCCCAAATACTCATGCGTGCCGCGATGATTCGGGTCGATACCGAGCGCGACCTTATAGTGAGTAAATGCGCTGTCGAGATCCCCTGATTTGCGGAAAGCAAAACCCAGATGGCTATGCAGGTCGGCATTTTCCAGACGCTTATTCGCCGCCTTGAAATGTTCAATCGCTGCTTTCCAGTCTTTGCGTTCAATGGCTTTTTTGCCAGCGACAAAATCAGGGTCAGAACGATTGGCCTCTGGGTTTGTCTCGAGCGTGCCAGCGTAGGCAGCAGACATCGCCCCACAAAAAATCAGCGAGAAAACCAACATTAATGATCGGAAGGTGGTCATGGGAATCTCCATGTTTGAACTATTAATACAGCGACAATGGCGTATTTTTTAATACAAAATAGTTAACTTAAATACGGACTGTTGTATCGACTGGATTTAAATTATCACGGCACGAAATTTTTTGCCCGTAATGGTGGAAAATCGCGGTTCTTTGAACCCGCTTGCCTTTCTGCTCAAAGCTTCGGCGCTACCCCATGATCCAGGAAGTTTCCACAATAGATACCCATCGCCGCCTGTTCTACCAAGTGTTGGCGATCACGACGCTGATCAAGCTGTGGCTGGCGCTAGCGATACCGCTGACCGGCGATGAGGCCTATTTTTATCAATGGGGCAAGCATCTGGACTGGGGCGGGTACTACGATCATCCGCCGATGGCAGGCTGGATTCTGTGGCTACTGCAGCAGTTTTCTTCAAATCTGCTGGTGCTGCGATTGCCGGCGATTCTGCTGTGGATTGTGATCACGCTGGGCATGATGGATCTGCTCGACCATCTGTCACCTGCGGCAGCGGGCAAGCGCTGGCTGCTTGGCAGTCTCTTTCTGGCACTGCCCTTTACGTGGTCGTTGAATCTGATCACCACCGATACGCCGCTGGTTTTTTTCCTGTTCTTCTCCGGCTACGCGCTGATCAGAGCCGAGCTGGCCCGTGATGTAGCAGGTGATGTGGCCAACGCAGTGCCTAATACAGTGCCTAATGCGCTGACTAATCAGCTGCGGTGGTACGCGGCCAGTGGCGTGCTGCTTGGATTCGCGCTGCTATCCAAGTATTTTGCGGGCTTGCTGGCGATTGCCTACGCAGTTTATTTTTTGCCACGACGCGGTGGCTGGTGGCGATTGCTGGCGATTGCGCTCTGCGCTCTGCCTTTCATGCTGCTCAATCTCGCGTGGAATACGACCCACTGCTGGAATAACTTTCTTTTCAATCTGATCAACCGTAATCAAGGTGCCCATTTCACACTGAAGCACCTCGCTATTTATGTGGTGATGATGATCTATCTGGTCACGCCCTGGACCGCGTGGCAGATCGCAAAAATAAAAAGTTGGCGTAATGACTGGCGCCTGACATCCCTATTTGTCGTGCCCTTCGTGCTGTTTCTTTTGCTGTCGCTTTATAAAAGCATAGGCCTGCACTGGGTGCTGGCTTTCTTGCCCTTCGTGTTCTTGTTCGCAGGTCTGCATATGTCGGAAGCGTCATTGACACAGCACCGGCGCTGGGCGGTTTGGTTAGGCGTGCCGCATCTACTAGCGCTGGCGCTGATTGCACACCTGCCTTCGGACTATTTTAAGTCGCTCAAGATTCATCAGGACATCGTGATGCATCGTGAAGCACCCGCGCTAATCACGATGCTGAAAGAAGGCATGCCGGATAACGGTACCTTGATGACGCAGTCCTACAGCGGCGCCTCATTGCTGGCTTTCCATGCACAAACGTATGTGCCTGTGTTTGGCGCGGGAAGTTTTCATGCGCGCTTCGACGACAACATTACGGACTTCCGCACCTTTGAAGGTCGCACCCTGCGCATTGTTAGTACCAAACGCCTACTGGCAGAGAATTTCACGCCCTATTTCGATGACGTTCAGATCAAAGAACTGAAAATCGATGGTGCCAGCTTCTGGATGGCAGAAGGCCGCGGCTTTCATTTCGAGCCGTATTACGAGAAAGTACTGAAGAAGATCGCCGAAACTTATTACCGCGTGCCGTCCTACCTGCCACTACGCGGCTGCCGCTTTCTGGAGCAGTATGGATTTATTTGAATGACCAGCGTTTGTGGCCGAGATAGCTGGTAAACACCGGTACTGCCACGCCCACTGCATGGGCTATTTCAGGAACAAAACGGGTGATGCCTAACCAGCCCAACACATAGTAGGCCAGCAGCATGCTGATGCCCCATGTCTGCAAGACAGCGACTGCATTTACCAATACAAAGAATGTAGCGCTGCGTTTTACAGACTGGCTTCCGTCGGTAAAAACAAAAGTTCGTGCGAGTAAAAATGCGGTAATCATCCCGGTCAGATACGCGAGGATGACCGCTGATGAAAATGCTACCCACTGGTTATAAAGAATACGCGAGCCGAAATTCACGGCCGCAGCAAGGCCGCCAGTAATCAGGAAGGCTAAAAACTGACGCGACATGAACTGCTGCATTACTCCACTACCTTTCAATTCACCACCTCTTACTCCACTACCTTTCACTGCACTACCCCTTGCTTCACTGCGTCGTGATTCACCGCCTCACGAGCCATGCGCCGACCAAAACCGATGCTCTCCGAAATGCCGCGATCCTCAGGGTAGTAATACGAGGTATCCGCCACCCACAAGCCAGTCACGGGCAACGCCGCCGGCGGTAAACGATCCAGATAACCGGGCTCGCAAATTGGTTGTGCATGACGGTAGCGGCTGGCGCGGAGTTCAATGAAATCTTCGTCGGTGAGTGCTGGGTTGATTTTTTTAAGATAACGACGCACCTTGTCCAGAAAGGCCTGATCAGACTCGGCAAATTTCGGATGCTCGCCGGGCATGTAAAAAGGCACATACACCACTGAATGCTCGAGTGGACGCAAATTCGAATATTCAACCAATCCGGGTATGTCCATCTCGGGATCATTCACATTCAGCCAAAAATTTCGTGAGACTGGTTGTCTGAGTTTGGCAATCACGCAAACAACGGCAATATTTTTAACCGACTGGAATTGCTGTAACAGCGACTCAGGCAGGTCTGGCATCAAGCGCGGGATGTAGGGCAGCGGTACGGTGCTAATGACTTTATCGAACTGCTCGACACCCTGCCTCGTCTCGATACCCACCACACGACCCTGCTCGATGATCACGCGCTGCACAGGCGAAGTCAGTCGAATGCTGCCACCATTTTTTTCAATATCAGCATGAAGTGCATTGAGCAGCGTGGTGGAGCCACCTTCCAGATAACCGAGCTTTTCCCGAAAGAGGTTGTAACGTGAGCGGCCGATGCGACGTATGCGACTCCAAATCCATGCAGCCGACAGATTCGGTGTGTGGTGATAGAACTTGTAGTCGAACAGGCGACGCCAGAGTACCTCCCAAGCCTCATCACCCACCCAGCGACGAATCCAGCCGGTGGCTTCAACTTTGTCCAGCGGCTGCCAGTCATTGCGTTTAGTCGACAGGAAAGCATGCAAACCGTAACGGAATTTGGCAACCATGCTTAGGCCTCGAAAACGCAGTAGCGCGACCGGATTACCCCAAGCCTGCATGCGTTCCTGATACCAGTAACCCATTTTGGTCTCGACCCAGCGCATGTGATGCGCGATGTCGAGCTCATCCAGCACTTCCAGAAATGCTGTATCGGAGGTGCAATGAAAATGGTAATACCGCTCAATCGCCAAACCAGAAAAATCAAAACAGGCCGTCATGCCACCGACTCGATCGTCGGCTTCAAAAACGACAGGCTCGTGACCATCGCGGGCCAACTGATAAGCGACAGCCAGGCCCATGGGGCCAGCGCCCAGCACGGCTATACGTTCACCCATGATCAAAACTCCAGAACGACGTTGCTGTACACAGGATGACGGAAGGTCTCTTCCATCGCTTCGGCAAACGGCGTGCAGCGCACACCAAACTTACCCGGCCAGTCGATGACTTCGAATTCATCTTTGGCAACCAGCGCAGCCAGCTGCTGTGTAGTGAATGGCGGATTACGATCAAACAAGGCCCATAACCACAACAGACCATGAAACAAACCATAAGGAATTTTCACAATCGCGGCACCGGCTCGAGTCGCGCGCTTGATTTCGCGAATGATGTCGATGTAATCCACTTTTTCATGGCCCGAGATGTTGAAGACACCATCGGTAATGCGGTTCTCAATACAGCTGATGATGATGTTACAGAAATCGCCCGCATACAAAGGCTGGCGCAGATAGCGGCCATGACCGGGAATGGGAAACACAGGTACCTTTTGCATGAAACGCGATAACCAGCCGAGATGTTTACGGTCGAACCAGCCAAACATCAATGTCGGGCGCAGCACGGGACAGGCAATACCGCTGTCGAGGACCATGCGCTCCTGAATCTTTTTAGTCTGCGTATAAAAATCATCGGCAACTGATTCGACCACGGATGAGCTGATGTGCACCAGTTGATCCACGCGGCCGGCGCGAATCGCGTCGAGTATGAGTTGGGTGGACGTGAGATTGTTGCGCTCGAATTCTGCATAATCGATGCCACCGATCTGAGCCTGTAGCATCACCACAGCACCTGCTTGCGCAAAATGCGCCTGCCAGGATCCGGGTTGAGACAGATCCACGCACTCGGTCAACACATCAGGATGCATGCGACGCAGCACCTCGACATTGGCAGCATGCTTATCGAGGACGACGATGTGGGTATAACCCCTCGCCTTGAGACGCGCGACAAGATTCTGGCCAACAAGCCCGGCGCCGCCCGGCAGGATGATTTTCTGGTTATTCATTCAGATGTTCAGACGATTGAAAACGACGCGCGGCAAATGACGAATGATCATCATGATCAGCCACCAACGCGCCGGTGCATAGACCACAGGCTGCCCCGCCGCCACTGCAGTAACAATACGATGCGCGACCGCCTCGGCAGAAGCCAGCCCACCTTGCGGCAAATGCGCAGTCATCGGTGTGGCCGTGGGGCCCGGCTTGATCAGCACGATTTTTATCTGGGTACCAGCGAAGCGATGCTGCAATCCTTGTGCATAACGATCAATCAGACCCTTGGCAGCGCCATACACATAATTAGTTTTACGACCACGATCGCCAGCCACTGATCCAATGATCGCCAGCGTACCGCTACCCGCTGCCTCCATTTGGGCGGCGAAAGCTTCGGCGAATAATACCGGCGACAAGCCATTGATCTCAAGCGCCTGCTTCGTGAGCGACACATCCTGCTGACAATCAGATTGCACAGGCAGATTGCCATGTGCAATCAGCACAATATCCACGCGGCCTTCAGACGCCGTCTGCTTCGCCAGCGCCGCAATGGCGCCTGGATCGGAAAAATCCATGACGATAGCTTGCGCAGATGACTCAGGGCTACGCACCCGCAAGTCTGCGGCGACAGCCTCAAGACGATCTTGAGCACGACCTACCAGCACAAAATCGCTGGCCTGCTGCGCCCACAGGCGAGCGCAGTGCTCTGCAATCGCGGATGTCGCGCCGATGATGATGATTCTTTGTCTGCCCATTTCAGCTTCCCATTAATCGTCGCGACATCGCTGAGCTGATGCCCGGATCGCGATGCGATAAAAATTCCTGCAAGCGAGGATAACCTGCCTCAAACAGCGCACGCGGCATACGCGCATCTTTGGCCGGATAAAGCCGGCCGCGCGCATCACGAACAATATCGTCCAGAGATGCGAGCAACTTGTGTGTTTTTTCGCCCTGATTGGTAAAGTCGAGTGCGAGTGTTACGCCCGGCTGAGCAAAGCTGAGCATGCCAACTGAAGGACGTTCACCAAAGGTTTTCAGTACAGCGAGGAATGAACCCTCACCTGCACGTGAGATTTGCTTCAGCATCGCCTGCACGCCCTCACGCCCCTGCGCGCGTGGCAATACGCATTGATATTGAAAAAATCCGCGCGGTCCATACATGCGATTCCAATCCAACAAATGATCGAGTGGATGAAAGAAATTTTCGTAGTACTGAAATGCAGTCGACTGATTTTTTTTTAGCTGGTAGTACAGCTGATTGAAAGGCTTGAGTGTGAGCTTATTAACCAGCGATACCGGTGGCACGAAAGGCATGCGCCATGAGCGACCGGATTTTGGCGCTGCCTGCTGTGCATCCGAATGATTGGCGCGCATGAAAATGCCTCGCCCATTACCTGCAACACAATCGATCCATGACACCGTGTGCTCCCAGTCGGCTTCGGCAGCATCGGCCAGATCAAAAAATGTCGCTAGATTTTTATAAGGCTGTGTCTCCACCTGCAGCCAGGGACCCTGTATGCGCTTAAGCTGCAGCGTGAGCTCGGTGATCACGCCCGTCAGACCCAAACCGCCGATGGTGGCTGCAAAGCGTGCATCACCCGAACGAAGAATACTGCGACTACCATCAGTACGTTCAAGCACGATCTCAATAACATGGTCACCAAAGCTGCCGGCGACATGATGGTTCTTGCCATGCACATCATTGGCGACAGCGCCACCCAGCGTCGCCAGCTGCGTACCCGGCACGACCGGCAGCATCCAGCCGCGCGGCACGATCATTCGCTGTACATCACGCAGCAAGAGGCCCGCTTCACATTGCAGAAGACCGCTTGTTTCGTCAAATCGGATGAACCGATCGAGCATCGTGGTGTTCCACAACACGCCACCGGGATTGAGGCATACATCGCCATAGCTGCGACCCATGCCAAATGCGAGGCCAAAAGCGAGGCCAGACGATTCACATCGCATTTGCGGTGCAATGCGATGACGGTCGGACAGCGGGATCACCTGATGATCAAAATCTCCTAGGCGTCCCCAGGAATGTACCTTCACCACTGCCAGCCTCTTGAGCCTAGTGCCAGTACCGCAGTGAAAGCGACACCGGCGATCAGACTGGCCTTGTCTCTGAGCGCAAAAATCAGCGGGTCGTCATGCATTTGCCCGCGATGCGCTTTCATCCACACCCAGCTGATCCAGAAAAGCATGATGGGTACCGACAACCACATGAATTCCGGTGATCGATACAGCTTCACCACCGCATCGCTATTGAGATAGAACGCCAACACCAGTACCGCTGAATAGCCTGCGGACATACCAAGATTTTGGACCAGCGACGCATCGGTCGTGAGATAGCCGCGGCCATGCGCCTTCTCGCGACCCATCTGTGCCTGCACGATCAGTTCAGCATAGCGTTTGACGAAAGCCAGGGAGAGAAAAAGGAATACCGAAAACGCGAGCAGCCAGAACGACATTGGAATATCGGCAGCTGCAGCACCCGCAATGATGCGCACCGAGTACAGCATCGCCAACACCAGACAGTCCGCAATGATCAGACGCTTGAGCCCCCAAGAGTATGCACACGTCAGCACAAAATAAAACGCCAGCCAAGGCGTGAAATTCGGGCCTGCCTGAAGTGCCAGCAAGACGGACAGCAAGAGCAGTATCGGAATAAGCAACACCCCAAGCTGCACACTGACTCGACCCGAGGCAAAGGGGCGGAATTTTTTTCTGGGGTGATGACGGTCACTATCGAGATCGAATAGATCATTGGCTACATACACCGCCGAAGCACAAAAACAGAAAGCCAGAAAGGCCAGTATCAGCGCGCTGGCCATGCCAGCATCGGGCACGATATGCGCGGCCATGGGAGTAATGAAGAGCAGCAGGTTTTTTGCCCATTGATGCAAGCGCAATACCCGGCTGATGTCTGCAAGACCCACGCTGTCGGCGGCAAACACGCGCTCAACCTCGGCCACAGCGCGTGCCTGCTGCTCTACCGATGCCGATGCGTTCACAACGATTGTGCGCCGCGCACGCTGCCACACCGGCAGATCAGCGGAAGAATTACCCGCGTAATCAAAACCACCGCGACCAAAGCGCGCTTCCAATGCAGCACCCTTGTTTTCGGCGCTCAGATTGTGGTGACCATCGCTGGCCATGACTTCATAAAAAATACCAAGGTGTTCAGCCACAGCGTTTGCTAATGACCTATCGGCAGCAGTGCAGAGGATAAGTTTGCGGCCTTGTGCATGTTCGGCGCGAAGCCACGCCAGCAGTGGCTCGTTATAAGGCAATGCCGCCGCATCGAAATCGGTGAGCGCAGATAAGCGCTGTTTCAGCGCAGCCTTGCCTTGGACCAGCCAGAAAGGTATTTGAAGCACCGACAGCGGACGCGCGCGCAAAGCCCGTACTGCAGATTCATGCAGGGTATCGGTAAGAGTGAGCGTACCGTCGAGATCGACAGCGAGCGGGGTTTGGGTCAATGGACGGTCCTTGTCGGGGCGGCGACGCACGCGGCACTATGACGGATCCTGCGAATACTGCGAATACTGCCGATCTTTAGCGAATCCGTCGCCGGTGCCTATTGTAAATCAGCCGCCTGTCCGCAAAGAAAGGCTTTGAAAAGCAGTGTCAGCGCTGCGACACCGCATCCACCACGACCAGCGCGGTCATATTGACGATACGGCGTACCGTGGCCGAGGGCGTGAGCACATGGACCGGCCGTGCACAGCCCAGCAGGATAGGCCCAATCGCCACGCCATTGCCCGCCGCGACCTTGAGCAGGTTGTAAGCGATATTGGCCGAATCGATATTGGGCATGACCAGCAGGTTCGCATCACCCTTGAGAGGTGTGTCAGGCATCAGTGCGCGCAGCGTATGGGCATCGAGTGCGGTGTCACCGTGCATTTCACCGTCGACCTCGAGGTCCGGTGCGCGCGCTCTGAGCAGTGCCAGCGCTGCACGCATTTTTTTTGCAGACTCGCTGTCGTTGCTGCCGAAGTTGGAATGTGAGAGCAAGGCAGCGCGCGGATGCAAACCGAAGCGACGCATTTCTTCCGCCGCCATGATGGTGATCTCGGCAAGCTGCTCTGCGGTCGGATTTTCATTGACGTGGGTATCCACCAGCACCAACTGACGATCGGGCAAGATCAGCGCATTCATTGCTGCGTACGTATTGACCCCAGGGCGCTTGCCCAACACCTGATCGATATAGTGCAAATGTAAATCAGTGCTGCCGAAGGTGCCGCAGATCATGCCATCGGCATCACCTTTATGAATCGCCATGGCACCAATGAGGGTATGACGACGACGCATTTCCAATCGCGCCCATTGCTCAGTGACACCTTTGCGGTTCGTCATCGCCAGATAGGTCTCCCAATACGAGCGATAGCGGTCGTCTTGTTCCGGATTGATGATGTCGAAATCGATTTCAGGACGCAGGCGCAGGCCATAACGTTCGATGCGTTGCGCAAGCACCGCAGGACGACCGATCAGCGTGGGCTTGGCCAGACCTTCATCGAGTACCACCTGCACGGCGCGCAGCACGCGCTCTTCTTCGCCTTCGGCAAAGACGATGCGCTTCTTCGATGGCGGTGCTTTCTTCGCAATCGCGAATACCGGCTTCATGAAACTACCGCTGTGATACACAAACTGCTGCAAACGATCCGCATAGGCGGCCATGTCTTTGATGGGTCGCAGCGCGACGCCTGACTCTTCGGCCGCACGCGCGACCGCCGGTGCGATCTTGAGCATGAGTCGCGGATCGAAGGGTTTGGGTATCAGGTAATCCGGACCAAACGCGAGATTGGTGATGCCATACGTCGTTGCGACCACATCCGATTGCTCAGCCTGTGCCAGCTCGGCGATCGCATGCACGGCGGCGATTTCCATCGGACGTGTAATGGTGGTGGCACCGCAATCGAGCGCGCCACGGAAAATGTACGGGAAGCACAGCACATTGTTGACCTGATTCGGATAGTCCGAACGGCCGGTGGCGATGACGGCATCATCACGCACTTCGCGGACTTCCTCGGGCAGAATTTCCGGTGTGGGATTGGCAAGTGCCAGCACCAGCGGGCGCGGCCCCATCGCACGCACCATATCTTGTTTGAGCACGCCGCCTGCAGAGAGCCCCAGAAAAATATCCGCACCCGGAATGACTTCTGCCAGCGTACGCGCGGTCGTCTCTTGTGCAAAGCGCTCTTTGTCCGGATCCATCAGCTCCTTGCGGCCTTTGTAGACCACACCGGCGAGATCGGTAACAAAAATATTTTCAATCGGGAAGCCAAGATCTACGATCAGATCCAGACAGGCCAGCGCTGCCGCACCAGCACCCGAGACCACGAGTTTGCATTTTTTCAGATCTTTGCCAACGACCTTGAGACCATTCATGATCGCCGCACCCACGATGATGGCGGTGCCGTGCTGGTCATCATGAAAGACCGGAATCTTCATCCGGTCACGCAGCTTGCGCTCGATATAGAAACACTCGGGCGCCTTGATGTCTTCGAGATTGATACCACCAAAGGTCGGCTCCAGCGCAGCGATGATGTCGCAGAGTTTGTCGGGATCGGTCTCGTTGATTTCGATATCAAATACATCGATACCAGCAAACTTTTTAAATAGAACGCCCTTACCTTCCATCACCGGCTTGGCGGCCAGCGGGCCGATATTGCCCAGCCCCAGCACGGCGGTGCCATTGGTAATGACAGCAACCAGATTGCCGCGAGCGGTATAGCGGAATGCGTTGGCGGGGTCGGCGGCAATTTCCTCGCAGGCCGCGGCAACGCCCGGTGAGTAGGCCAGGGCCAGATCGCGCTGGTTGGTCAATTGCTTGGTGGGGGTAACGCTGATCTTTCCGGGGGTGGGGAATTCGTGATACTCGAGGGCAGCCTGACGGAATTGCTGGCGAATCTCTTTCTGTGTTTTATCTGAATCCATGCGAGGCAGCTTTCCTGAGTACTTTGCAGCGTAATTGCAGCTTGAAATTGACCTGCGATTTTATCAGACCGATGGTTTATGGCTTAAATGATCGATAGTCGAACATTTGCTGCATCAAGAGCGCCGAGGTTAATCAAGATAGTACTTCGGTACAATCGCCGCTATGTTGTCTGAATTCGAACTCATCGCCCGCTATTTCGATCGCCCGCAAGCCCCCGACAACGTGGTGAAACTGGGTGTGGGTGACGATTGCGCTTTACTTGCACCCCCACCGGGCCAGACCTTGGCCATCTCCACCGACATGCTGGTCGAAGGCCGCCATTTTTTTGCCGGTGCAGATCCAGAAAAGCTGGGGCACAAGGCGCTCGCGGTGAACTTGTCTGATCTTGCGGCGATGGGTGCGAAACCGATGGCCTTTACTCTGGCGCTGGCACTACCATCGGCCGACGAAAACTGGCTGGCCGGTTTTGCACGGGGCTTGTTCGCGCTGGCTGATGCCGAGGGTATACGACTGATCGGTGGCGATACGACACGCGGGCCGCTTAATCTCTGTATTACTGTGATGGGCAGCGTTCCAGTAGACGAAGCCTTACGTCGCGATGCCGCAAAGAATGGCGACGATCTCTGGGTCTCGGGTACGCTCGGCGACGCGCGACTGGCGCTAGAAGTCTTGAAGGGTAATCTCACACTCACGCCCGCATTATTGTCCCTGGCTGAGGAGCGACTGCACCGCCCCACCCCGCGCTGCGCGCTGGGTATGGCTTTGCGCGGTATCGCGCATGCGGCGATTGATGTGTCGGATGGATTGCTAGGCGATCTTGGTCACCTACTCGCACGCTCACAACTGGGGGCAGAGATTGACGCAGCATCATTACCGGCCGGACCCGCAGTCGCGCAACAAGCCGCGGACAGGCAGACTGACTACATGCTCAACGGTGGCGACGATTACGAATTATGTTTTACTGCGCCGCCTGAGCAACGTGATGCGGTGTTGTCAGCTGCCGCATCAGTCAACACACCCATCACCCGCATTGGTCGCCTCAAATCGGGTGCGGGTATACAGATACTCGATACTGCGGGCAAGTCACTACCCTTCACTTCACAATCGTTCGATCATTTCGGCAAAGATATCTGATGCTGCCTAATTCACCTGACTCTTCTAGCTCATCTGACTCGGCTGACTCACCCGGTTCAGCCGATACGGCCACCCCGCCTCTGAATGCAGCGGCCACGACCTATCGCATGCCGATGCGGCGCCCGAACGTCAACTTCATGCTGTCCCACCCTGTGCACTGGGTCTCATTAGGATTTGGAAGCGGCCTCTCGCCCATCATGCCGGGCACCATGGGTACCTTGTTTGGCTGGCTGAGTTTTTATGTACTGACGATGCGCTGGCCGGAAATTTTTACGCCCGCAGTGTGGGGTGCCATCATCGTGGTCGGATTTGTTGTGGGTATCTGGCTGTGCGATAAAACCGGACAAGCGCTGGGTGTACCAGACCACGGCGCTATCGTCTGGGATGAAATCATTGCTATCTGGCTGGTGATGTTATTCGTGATGCCCGCCAGCTTTGGTGCGCAGCTGGTAGCGTTTCTGATCTTTCGCGCCTTCGACATGATCAAGCCGCCACCGATACGACAATTTGAACGGCGCTTCAAGAACGGTTTTGGGGTGATGGGGGATGATTTGATTGCTGCGTTTTTTACGCTGTTGGTGCTGGCGTTGTGGCGGGTGGTGTGAGGGGATGTGGGAGTCTTTGTGGCGGGTGATGTGAACTAAAAGCTTTGAATGGTGCGATGTTTTTTTTCTTATCAAAGTCATCTGGCAAACATTCAAAGTCATCCGGCAAACAATCAAAGACACTGGATCCCGGCCTGCGCCGGGATGACGTTCATAGTGTAGTTGTCCTCAAAATCGTCATCCCGGCGAAAGCCGGGATCCAGCGTCTTTCGTTGCTCACCCGCCGACTGTAGACAAAAAAACAAGCCTACATGAACGCCAGTGCAATCAAACATACAAGCCTGAAACCAAGGAGACCCGAATGCATCACCTGACCGACCTCGCCACACAAGTAGGGCACGCCCTACAGCAACGCGGCTGGAAGTTAGCTACGTGCGAATCCATCACGGGTGGCGGTATTTCTCAGGCCATTACCGATATCGCCGGCTCATCTGAGTGGTTTGACTGCGGCTTCGCCACCTATTCGAATGCCTCAAAAACTCGGTTTCTTGACGTGCCCGAATCGCTGCTTGCCCAGCACGGCGCAGTCAGCGAAGCGGTGGCTGCGGCGATGGTGCGTGGTGCGCTGGCTCACACCGATGCGCAAATCAGTTTGTCCACCACGGGTATTGCCGGCCCGGGCGGCGCCGTGCCAGGCAAACCGGTGGGCACCGTCTGTTTTGGCTGGGCACATGGCAGCATCGTGCATACTGAGCGGCTCGTGTTCACTGGCGACCGCGCAGCGGTACGGGCGCAGACCGCAGAACACGCACTACAGGGATTGTTGGATTTTTTGGAGCGCTTATAAATGCTGAATAATTTCATCCGCGAGCAACGCGACGTCAATGGCGTGCGCATCAACTTTCGTCACGGCGGCAAAGGTCCGCCTCTCTTGCTGCTGCACGGCTACCCACAAACGCACGTGATCTGGCATAAGGTCGCAGATGCACTCGCCGAAAAATTCACGCTGGTGATGCCGGATTTGCGCGGTTATGGCGATTCATCAAAACCAAAAGGCGATGCCGATCATGGTAATTATTCCAAGCGCGCGATGGCAAAAGATATGGCCGAGCTAATGCAGAGTCTGGGACACGAACGCTATGCGGTCTGTGGCCATGATCGCGGTGGCCGCGTGGCACACCGCTTGGTGCTGGATCATGCAGAACATATCAGCCAGCTGATGCTGATCGATATCTCGCCGACGCGCACGATGTTCGAGAAAACCGACAAGCCTTTCGCCGATGCGTACTACCACTGGTTCTTTCTCGCGCAGCCTTCACCACTGCCAGAGACACTCATCGGCGGTAATCCGCGTTTCTTCATTGATTATTCGCTAGGCGGCTGGGGTTCGGGCGGTACGAATTTTTTTGCCCCGGAAGCACTCGAAGAATACCGCCGCTGCTTCTGCGATCCCGCCATGATTCACGCCGGCTGCGAAGACTATCGCGCAGCATCCACCATCGATCTGGTGCACGATCAGGATCACGAAAGCAACAAGATCAGCTGCCCGGTGCATGTTGTTTGGGGCGCCAACGGCGTAGTCGGTAGATTGTTCTCACCGATTGAAGACTGGCAGGCAAAAGCGAAAGGCAAAGTGACCGGTCACGCCCTGCAATCAGGTCACTTCATTCCGGATCAGGTGCCGGACGTTTTATTGGAAGAGATGCTGGGATTTTTTGAAGCCTAGCGGGCTGTCGCTTACGGCGTCGTTATTTACGATAAACACGCCCGGCATCCGCCCACTGGCGGTCTTGCACCAGGATGACGATAATGAGACCGTCAGTTTTTCAAACGTCATCCTGATGCGGACAAGCCCAACGCGCCGGCTCAGCAATTAAGTATAGCCAGCCGTTCCGTTGCAAGATCATAAAGCTTTCGGTAGCGCTCGTTTTCGCGACACAGTTCGATCGTTTCAAGCAGCACTTCACGTGCTTCTTCCTTCCGACCCATTGCAAGCAGGCATTCTCCCAGTCGGTAGGCAGCAGCGGCATCCCCCGGCCGCAGCATCAGGGTCTGGGCAAACAACAGCACCGCTTGTTCCGGCTGGTTTTGACGTTGCAGACACGAGCCCGCCATGAAGCTGTAGCGTGGCTCGCGTGGTTCATGCAATACCAGCTGCAGCGCAATGGGCAAGGCGTGGTGAAAACTGCCTTCATTGCACAGATCATTGCCCACACCGTACAAGGCATCGAGTTCATCCGGAGATATGCCACGTACTTCAGCAAGCGTGCGACCTGACGCCGCGAGAGATTGCAACCAGTCGAGTTCGTCCGGCAAGGCAGCCAGCCGTTCCGACAACTGCTCCACAATAGCGGCCACGTCCGGATCGCGTGGCGGATGTAAATAAGTCGAGGACATGGCGTTCAACGGCATTGAAGATTAGGTATGCAGTAGGCACCGATGGCAATGGTCGCTTGCGTCATAAAGTAACCAGTGACCCACATCCCCCAGCGCGCGCCAAAGCTCAGCGGTGTGTCAGCGATGCTCCCGCGTGCGGCGATGGTGAGCATGGCAACCGCCGCAACGCCGGAGGCTGCCGTAAGCGACGGCGCAATGATTTTCCAGTTGCCGCGTATAGTGCGGGCGAACTCCCGACAATCGTAGGCACCAGCCGCAAGGTCGTCTTGTTCCACCGGCGTCGTTGTTGGTTGCAGTTTTGTTTGTAAGGTGTGCAGAAAATTCTGCATCGGGATGTTGTTTTCTGAGTTCCCGACCTTGTTATCGGCATCGTTACCGGCATCGTTATCGACATTGCTTTGGACATTTTTACTGGCATCGTCATTTGCGTATATCGACGCACTCGTTGGCGCTTGACGTATCTTGCTCACCACAGCCTGAGCGATGGTTTTTTTTGAGCTTCTGTCATCGCTATCGGAATCGCTTGAGGCATCGCCGTAGATAGAGATGTCGGTATCTCCAGAGTGCGTGCTTATCCATTCATCGTTGGACGAGATATCATCTTCATCAAGCTTGATATTTACATGCTGAGTTGGTGGAGAGAAGGGCCGCTGGAGCGACGGTTTACCGGCATTGCTGCTTGAGGTGCTTGAGGTGCTCATGTTGATTAGTCCTTCATGTTTGATAAAAAATATAAGGCGCCCCAGAACCCGATCAAGCGGGATAGAACACCACTCAATAGTTATTTGATTCCTCGACCGTAACGAGCGTAGCTGTCAACGTAGTGCGAGCCCGCGTGACAGATTTGCTGCCGTCCATGTTGGTTAGTCATTCGCCGATTTCATCAAAAACGCAAAGAACGGGAACCCTAAAATAAAGCCGATGCCCCCAAAGCCAAGAATAGCTATATTACCTATTTTATCTACAGGGCCTCGGGGTTCCTCGCTGTTGAGATATATCGGAAGCGACTGAAAGCCAGGCACAAGATCTGCAATGGCTGCCATTTGGACTCCGAGGATAGTCGCGGAGCTAACGACGAATCCGACCAATGCAATAATGTGGCGGGTGCGATTGCAATAGATCAGCGGGATTGCATCGCGCCGGTCCGGTTGTAAAACCGGACGTGCCGGTGTCGCAGTACCTTGGTTGGTCGACGGTTGAGAACGTTCGCTCGCAATCAGTTCGGCTACCGCTCTTGGGTCAGACCTTATGTTCGCGGATTGCGCCTGTTCTTGTAGCGCTTCATTCCATAGACCATTCGGTAATAGGATGGCGACACAGTCGGGACCTTGAATAATTTGCGGGCTCGTTAAAGGAGTGGCCGGTACCCCGGACCGTGAGTGTAAGTTGGGGTTGAAATTAGCTTGTGACATACAGGGTTCCTTTGTTGACTGAAGAATTACCCGTTAAGTGTCCAAGGCTCTGGATTTGTTCCGGTGGTCACATGAAAAAACATCTATGCATCAAAAGATGTGCGGACGAGATTCACATCTCGTCAGGCATGATCTTAGGCCGTCAACCGATCGGCGATGAGGAAGGTGAGGATTGGTTATGAACAACATTTTCGTGCGCCCTTGGAAGCGCGACCGCAATCAGAACTAGCGGCTGTGTAAATGCATAAGAACGACCGGCACGTCAATGCGCCGTCGTAAAAGTTATCCCTGACGGCCGCAACGGTACTGATTCACTGCATCCCTCGTTTCGCGTGCCACGCTTGCAGCCGCTGCCGCAAAGTCTTCACCGGCCTCAGGCTTTGCATACAAAATCGCGCGCGAAGAATTGATCATCATTCCGGTGCCGTCAGCTGTCTGACCAGCCTCGACCGTGGCCTTGATATCGCCACCCTGCGCACCGATGCCCGGCACCAGCAGCGGCATGTCACCGACAATGGCGCGTACCTGCGCGAGTTCCTGCGGGAAGGTGGCGCCGACCACCAGACCACACTGTCCGTGACGGTTCCATTTGGATGCCACCTGCCGCGCGACATGCTGATACAGCGGCTGGCCATCAACGTTCAGAAACTGCAGATCCGAACCACCCGGATTAGAGGTGCGGCACAGAACGATCACACCACGATCCTGCCATTCCAGATACGGCTCAACCGAATCAAAACCCATGTACGGATTGACGGTCACTGCATCGGCGCGATAACGCTCGAAAGCTTCACGCGCATATTGTTCGGCAGTGGCGCCGATGTCACCGCGCTTGGCGTCGAGCACAATGGGTATCTGCGGAT
Source organism: Oxalobacteraceae bacterium (assembly GCA_027490255.1). GTDB lineage: Bacteria > Pseudomonadota > Gammaproteobacteria > Burkholderiales > Burkholderiaceae_D > Pernthalerella. The sequence continues at coordinate 34,758 of JAIXYM010000074.1, forward strand.
ATTGCGCTTTCAGATAATCGCAAATAGCCTGCAGCTGATCTTCCGCCGCAATGGCAGCGAAATACGCAATCTGCGGCTTGAACGCGCAGGCGGTCGCGACGGTGGCATCAATGATCGCCTTGCAAAAAGTAAAGATGGCGTCGCTCTTTCCTTGCAAAGCATCAGGAAAACGCTGGATATCGGGATCAAGTCCGACGCAAAGCAGAGAATCATTGGCTCGGATGGCGGCAGCGAGTTTGTCAGTGAATTTCACGCGAGTTGGCAGCAGTGGTCAATGAAGCCTCGATTGTAGCCTGTCATGCTATTGTCTCGCCCCATGACGCAACTCTCTCGCAAAGATCTGGTGCTGCTGGCACTGCTGACCCTGTTCTGGGGACTGAACTGGCCCGTGATGAAAATCGGTGTGCGCGATTTCCCGCCGCTGACGTTTCGCACCATCAGCATGTTGGGTGGGCTGGTCGTGATCTGGCTAGCAGCGCGCGCGCAGGGCGCATCACTGGCGATACCTGCAGGTGCGAGGATGACGGTGATTCGTCTGGCGATACCCAATATGCTGATCTGGCATTCGATGATCATCATAGGTGTGAAGTTGTTGTCTTCGGGTCGCGCAGCAATCCTCGGCTACACCATGCCGGCCTGGGCTGTGCTCTCCGGTTTGATTTTTTTCGGTGATCGCATTAGCCGATCCGCACTTGTCGGCATTGCGCTGGCGATGAGTGGCGCCCTGCTTCTGCTCTCGAGTGAATTTTCTCGATTGTCGGGACAACCGGTGGGTACCGTACTGGCACTGATTGCCGCTGCCGGATGGGGCTTTGGCACGGTGCTGATGAAACGCACTCAGCTGGATATGCCAACGATCTCGCTCACCTTCTGGATGCTGTCATTCACGACAGTCATCATGGCGATGCTGGCGCTGATTTTCGAGTATCCCGCCATGCGCATACCTAATCTGATCGAATGGGCCGCCATCATTTACAACTCGGCGATTATTTTTGGATTCGCGCACGTGGTGTGGTTCAGACTGGCGCGCATACTGCCACCGGTCGCCTCGAGCTTGTCGGTGATGTTCATTCCGGTGCTGGGCACTTTTTCAGGTGCGTGGATATTGGGTGAAGTGCCGCACTGGCAGGATTATGTGGCGATGTTGCTGATATTGGGTGCGATGTCGACGGTGCTATTCAAGCCTCGGCCGGTACAGCAAGACTGAGGATGCTTGTAATTTTTGGCTCTAGTCGCTTTTTATTTTTTAAATCGTTTGATGTACGACGAAAGACACTGGATCCCGGCCTGCGCCGGGATGACGGTAGTTGTTGAGGCGACCGTAGCATTCCCACCGTCATCACCTGCATGTGATAAATCTACGTGGGCGGATTGCATGCGACCCGAGTTCCCCCACTTGCTCCCAATGAAAGCCGGGATCCATTTTCACTCTGGCAGTACACCGTGATATTCGCCAGACTCATATACAAAACTATCTGCCTGATTAATCGCTCGTGTCGTAGACCCACTGCAGCAGCTGATCAAAACCCTGACGCATTGCACCCGCATTCGCATGATTGACCATGCAGACCACGACCACACGCTTGCCTGATTTGGTGGTCACATACCCCGCAATACTCATCACATCACCCAGACTCCCGGTCTTGATGTGCGCATTGGCTTTGACGGTACGATCAGAGAGGCGACGACTCATAGTGCCGTCTACGCCAGCCAGTGGCAGTGATGCCATGAACTCCGGCATGGTGGAAGTCTGCCAGGCACGTTGCAGCAAACGCGCCAGCGTCAGTGCGGAAATGCGTTCTTCACGCGAGAGTCCCGAACCATTGTCGAGCACCATGCCGGTGGTATCAATACCGCTGGACGACAGCCACCCCATCACTTTTGCACTCGCCGCGGTTGCGGTTGCGGGAACGCCACCGCGCTCGGCCGCGACTGACAATAATAAATTCCGGGCCATCACATTATTGCTGTACTTGTTGATGTCACGAATGGATTGACCGAGGGTGACGGATGACCACTGCAAAATTTCTTTTGCGCTTGCAGGTACTCGAGCTTCGCGTGTTGGTCCGGTGATGGTGCCGCCGATTTCACTCCATAGCAATCTGAACACGGCATCGAAATACTGCGCATGATTGAGTGTGTGCAGATGCAGTGACAAGACTTTCTGTCCGCATGAGAGCGGATAGCTGCCGCCAAAACGCAGGGTCTTGCCGTTCAGTTCGGGCTTGAGAATAGTACGCAGATCACCACATTCACCCTGACCGATCGCAGGCGGCTCGACAAGAAAATCAGCCATCGGCGGCTCGATGGAAAATAACGCACGGGCATTGCCTGTCTCGGGCGTCAGCTTGACTTGCAAGGCCTTGGCATCCAGCAGCAAGGCATCCGGCAAGGCGTTGTAAGCGCGATTGGCTTGGCCATCGAACGGTGGCGTATCGTCCGGCAGTTTCTGAAAGAGATTACGATCGATCACCAAGGCACCGCGAATCTCGCGTATGCCCGTGGCGCGCAACTGCCGCAGTAGGCGCCACAAATCTTCATACGCAAAACGCGGATCACCACTGCCCTCGATAATCAGATCACCCTGCAGTACATCACCACGCTGTACACCGTCGATGTGTACGCGCGTGGTCCAGCGATAATTCGGACCAAGCAACTCCAGTGCGGCCTGCGTCGTCACCAGCTTCATGATGGAGGCGGGACGGAAGATCGCCTGATTGTTATGTGCGACGATGGTCTCGCCACTGAGGACGCGGCGTATGTCAACGGCGACCGCGTTTTCCGGAACCCCGGCTTTTTTCAGTGCCTGTACAAAAACAGGCGGAAGGTTGTTGTTACCTTTTGCATCATTCGTCGCTTGGGCAGGCAAGCCGACCATCAGCATCAGCGCCCAGATCATCAGGGGCAGGCAAAAAAAATGTCTCGGATGTTTTGACATAGGGTCAGGTGAACTCTTGTAATAATGAGATGCGGCACTGACGATTATCCCACGTGCCTGCCTGCGACTCGCCAGCGTTTGACGCAGCGGCGATGATTGCGTAGTCTCGTGCATCGACATCCACACTACCGCACTGCCACACTCCCACAGCCATGATTCCTTTTTTCAGCAGCGAACAGATTCAACAGGCACTGCCCTGCACCACGCTGATATCGGCCATGCGCGTGGCGTTTCGCGATGCCGCACAGGCCCCGCGCCGTCACGTGCATCCTTTGTCAGACACCGGATCATCGACCTTGCTGCTGATGCCTGTGTGGCAAGCGAATGCGCATCTGGGCGTCAAGCTAGTGACGGTGGTGCCCGAAAATCAGGCGCGTCAACTGCCTACTGTGCAGGCGCTGTTCATTTTGCTAGACACGACGACAGGGACGCCGCTGGCACTGATGGATGGCGAAGAACTCACCCTGCGCCGTACGGCGGCCGCGTCTGCGCTGGCCTCAACCTACTTGTCTCGACCTGAGAGTGAGCACCTGCTTATCGTTGGGACCGGACAATTGGCACCTTATATGGCAGTGGCGCACTGCGCAGTGCGAGATATTCGTCGTGTCACGGTCTGGGGACGCGATCGGCAGAAGGCGCAACTCACTATCGAAAAAATTCAAGCGCTGGGATTGCCGGCCTCAGTGGTGATCGATGCTGCAGAAGATCTCGATGCCGCCTCGAAGGCCGCTGACCTGATCAGCTGCGCCACCACCAGCCGGCATGCATTATTGCAATTGGCGTCGGTAAGACCGGGCACGCATATCGATCTAGTGGGTGGCTTCAAACCGGACATGCGTGAAGCCGATGACGGGCTGATGTCTACCGCGCGACTGTTTGTCGATACCTTTGATGGCGCACTGGCCGAGGCCGGCGATTTGGTGCAGCCCATGCAAGCCGGTCTGATCACCCGCGCCTCGGTGCTTGCAGAGCTGGCCGACTTGGTCAGTGGTCGTCATGCCGGACGCAGCAATGCACAAGACATCACGCTATTCAAATCCGTGGGTACGGCCATCCAAGATTTATGTGCGGCCGATCTGGTGTGGCAGCACTTCAAAGTTTAGTCGTCACAGTCGGCGATTCACCCTACTGATTGTGGCTAGTCAGCGGGTTTCAAATTGTCCGGCAAGGGAATCCATTCAGTCTCTTCCGGCACGGGCGCAAAGCGCTGTGCTATCCAGTCACGCTTGGCCTGCTCGATGCGCTCTTCGCTGCTTGATACAAAATTCCAGACCAGATGTCGTGGCCCGTCCATAGGCTCACCACCGAGCAGCATGACGGTCGCCCCTGAGCCGCCTGCAGTAACGGTGAGCGGATGCTGCGGTTTCAGTACCACTAACTGGCCGGCGTCGAAGCTGCCGTCGCTGCCCAAATCAAGATCGCCACTAACAATATAGATAGCCCGTTCTTCGTACTCGGCTGGTATGAGCTGACTCGCGCCGGCGGACAAACGCAGTTGCGCATAAAAGAGCGGCGAACGCGTTGGCAGCGGCGAGTGCAAACCGAGAAAACTGCCCGCGATCATGATCAGCTGAGTGCCCTCACCTTCGGCCACCGGCAATTCATCGGCTTTCAGGTGCGTGAAGTCGGGTTCGCATTCTTCATCGGACTTTGGTAGCGCTACCCAGCATTGCAGACCATACAGTAATGAGAGCGAACTGCGCTGGTGGTGATCGCTGCGCTCGGAATGCACGATGCCTCGTCCTGCGGTCATCCAGTTAACTTCCCCGGGCCGTATAGCCTGCACCGTGCCCAGACTATCGCGATGCAGAATTTCACCTTCGAGCAGCCAGGTGACGGTAGCAAGACCGATGTGCGGATGCGGGCGTACATCCAAGCCGATGCCGGGCTTTAGGATATTGGGCCCCATCTGATCCAAAAAAACGAAGGGCCCCACCATGCGCCGACCCGGAGCGGGCAAGGCACGGCGAACTTCGAAGCCATCACCCAGATCGCGGGTGCTGGGAATGATTAACGTTTCGATAGCGCTCATTACAGTCATCCTATTTAGTATTCGGGGATTTTACGGCGGCTTTCATGAGCACGAATCCGGACACCGTCTCAATTTGCCACCAGGCCTGACTTTCGGACTTGGACCCTCAGACAGTCACTGCGGCTGCGAATTATCAATCGGGCAATTTATTGAAGTACTTCGACTGAAGTTTTCGCGAATGGTTCTTGAAAAAGCGCTCACCCGTCCTTATACTTGGCACTCGCTGATGGAGAGTGCTAACAATGCTGCCATCAAGATTTCCCAGAAAGTAGGTTCCGGGGGTCAGCCACTGGTTGGCATTCGGGTCTTCTTCAACATAACCCGTTGTTTTTAAGGAGTATTTATGAGTCTTCGTCCTTTGCATGACCGCGTCATTGTCGAGCGTCTCGAACAGGAAACCAAAACCGCCTCTGGCATCGTTTTGCCGGAAGCCGCTGCCGAGAAACCGGATCAGGGCAAAGTCGTTGCGGTTGGCAACGGCAAGATCCTGGAAGACGGGAAAGTCCGTCCGCTGGATGTGAAAGTCGGCGACAAAGTACTGTTTGGCAAATATTCAGGTCAGGCCGTGAAAATCGACGGCAAGGAAGTTCTCGTCATGCGCGAGGACGACATCATGGCCATCGTGCAGTAAAGACGTCGGGCCACACCACTTTTTATGCACCCGGTACCTACCTGGGTTTGAATCTGAAATATCTGAAGGAGTAACAACATGGCAGCTAAAGACGTAGTTTTCGGCGACCTTGCCCGGGCCAAGATGGTCGAAGGCGTCAACATTCTGGCCAACGCAGTCAAGGTCACACTGGGCCCAAAAGGCCGTAACGTGGTGCTCGAGCGCTCATTCGGCTCGCCTACCGTAACCAAGGACGGTGTATCGGTTGCGAAAGAAATCGAACTCAAAGACAAGCTCATGAACATGGGCGCGCAGATGGTCAAGGAAGTTGCATCACGCACATCCGACAACGCCGGTGACGGCACCACTACAGCGACCGTTCTGGCGCAGGCGATCGTTCGCGAAGGCATGAAGTATGTCGCCGCTGGCATGAACCCGATGGACCTAAAGCGCGGTATCGACAAAGCCGTCGCTGCAACCGTTGACGAACTCCAGAAAATCGCCAAGCCTTGCAATGGCACCAAAGAAATAGCCCAGGTTGGCGCAATTTCGGCGAACTCCGATCAGTCGATCGGCGACCGTATCGCTGAAGCGATGGAAAAAGTCGGTAAAGAAGGCGTGATCACCGTGGAAGACGGCAAGTCGCTGCACGATGAACTCGACATCGTCGAAGGTATGCAGTTTGACCGTGGCTATCTGTCGCCTTACTTCATCAACAATCCTGACAAGCAGGTTGCACTGCTCGAAAACCCGTTCATCCTGTTGTGCGACAAGAAGATCTCGAACATCCGTGATCTGCTGCCCGTACTGGAACAGGTTGCAAAAGCTGGTCGTCCGCTGCTGATCATCGCTGAAGATATCGAAGGCGAGGCACTGGCGACACTGGTAGTCAACAACATCCGCGGCATTCTGAAAACTTGCGCTGTGAAAGCGCCTGGCTTTGGTGATCGTCGCAAAGCGATGCTGGAAGACATCGCCATCCTGACCGGTGGTCAAGTGATTGCTGAAGAAGTCGGCCTGACTCTGGAAAAAGCCACGCTGAATGACCTCGGCTCCGCAAAGCGCATCGAGATCGGCAAAGAGAACACCACCGTTATCGACGGCGCAGGCAAGGCTGATGCAATCCAAGCGCGTTGCAAGCAGATCCGTGTTCAGATCGAAGAAGCAACGTCTGACTACGACCGCGAAAAACTGCAAGAGCGTGTTGCCAAGCTATCCGGCGGTGTTGCTGTGATCAAAGTCGGCGCTGCGACTGAAGTCGAAATGAAAGAAAAGAAAGCCCGCGTTGAAGATGCACTGCATGCAACTCGTGCAGCGGTTGAAGAAGGCATCGTTCCTGGCGGTGGCGTTGCACTGCTGCGTGCACGCGCCAACATCAAGGTCAAAGGCGACAATCCTGATCAGGAAGCAGGCATCAAGATCGTTCTGCGCGCAATGGAAGAACCACTGCGCATGATCGTCAGCAACGCCGGCGAAGAAGCCTCGGTCGTAGTCAACAAAGTACTCGAAGGCAAAGGTAACTACGGTTATAACGCTGCCAACGGCACCTATGGTGACATGGTCGAAATGGGCGTTCTGGATCCAGCCAAGGTGACACGCTCCGCGCTGCAAAACGCGGCATCGATCGCTTCGCTGATGCTGACCACAGATGCCATGGTCTGTGAATTGCCTGAAGACAAACCAGCCGGCGGTGGTATGGGCGGCATGGGTGGTATGGGCGGCATGGGTGGTATGGACGGCATGATGTAATCACCCAGATTTACTCCCCACGCTGCATTCGCAGCAAGGGAAATTCAGGGTGAATAAAAACCCCGACTTCTTAGGAAGGCGGGGTTTTTTATTGCCCGCAAAAAAAGTTTGTTCACCGAACCATGTATCTCTAATCGGATTCTTGCGAGGGATCATGCTTTTGTCGCACATTTGAAACGATTATCGCCAGTTATTGGTTACACAGATATCAGGAAATAACTATTTGCCATGTTGGCCGATAGGAAAAAAATATCTGAAAAACTGGGGATGACATCATGCTTAGCAAAATCTACTCAAACGTCAGTCGTTATTCACACGGACCAGCAGCTATTTCGAAAGTTCATCAAGCCAAGCGCTCGCTGAACAACTATAGCCATCAGAACCCTCGATTAGCTCGGCTGAACAGGGATTGTCTGGCAGATTTGCGGAAAGTTGAAGTGGACAAAAAGCTCTGGTCAACAATGTGCGAGATTGAAGATACACATCGTGTAAACATCAATGAAGAAATAAACTATGAATACAATAACTTGCCTACAGATCGTTTAACTTCACCGGACAGCTCAGATGAAGCAGAACAGCGAGCACTGGGTTTTCAGCTGGCCTGTGCCCTCGGAACAATAATACATTTCCTGAAACACTACTCCGTCACTGCCAAGGGCATGACATTAGAAGCAGCGATTGTTCCAAAATACAAAAACACTCTTATAGAAGCCGTCCACGATCGTTTTCGTAACTTGGAACTATCAGACCAGCTGGCTTTGGCCAGTGCAACGGAGCCTGAAACATTGGTGAAATTAGGCTTGCCCGTATCAAGAGAAGCGATGAATCTATCTTTGGCCGAAAAGAATGCGGGCAGGCCACAACTTCGTGAAGATCATCTATTGGCACTGATCGATTACTGCAACTCACAAACGGAAATGTTCAATCCGGTGAATGACAGCATGCGACTCTGGCAGATCAGTGGCGTGGGCAACCTGGCAACGATTACATCCTGCCTGTCGAAATCACTGAATGAAGGTCTGAAAATTCTGCTGATGCATGACGCTTTTGTTTATCGAGGACCACTCTACAAGGGCCTCACCCTACGTAACCCTGCTGGGTCATTCAGAGCGGCAAAAATGCAGCCCGGAATGGAACACACCAGTCCACACTGGTTATCGACAACTCGATTTGAAAAAGAAAACTATGCAGTAAAAAAAGGGGATCGCGATGTACAACTGACGATCTGTGATGCAGAGGGCGTTCGGGCCCATATATTCAACGACGCCCAACCCAGAGGCGAGGGAGAGGTGATCATGCCACCCAAACCCTTGTACTTCCTGAACGAGTCAGAAGTTGAGCCGGGCAAACTCAATCCTGACCGCAATCGTCCCACGATCTACTGCACAATGAGGGCGAATCGACCGGAAGCAGACAGCGTACCCAAAGAGCCTTATGCGGTTCGTGTCTGAATTAACTAACGCTTCCAGTCCGGCGTACGCTTCTCAATAAACGCCTGGACTCCTTCGAGCGCAGCCTCATCCATCATATTGCAGGCCATCGTTTCTCCCGCCAGCTGGTAAGCAGCAGCAATGCCCATCTCCAGCTGGCGGTAGAACAACTGCTTACCCATCGCAATCGACACCGACGGTTTAGCCAGAATACTTGCCGCCAGGACCGCAAGCGCCTGATCCAGTTCGGCTGCCGGGACGACGCGATTGATTAGTCCTCGGTCCAGCGCCGTCTGCGCATTGATGAAGTCACCCGTCAGCAGCATTTCCATCGCCTGTTTACGGCCGAGATTGCGCGACAAACCCACCGACGGTGTCGAACAAAATAATCCGTAGTTAATCCCGGAGACCGCAAACGTCGCCTCGGCGGATGCCACCGCCAGATCGCACATCGCGACAAGCTGGCAACCCGCCGCCGCCGCGATGCCCTGTACACGCGCAATAACGGGCTGCGGCATTTGCTGAATGGTCAGCATCATTTTGCTGCACTGATCAAACAGCTTTTTATAATAGGCGGCCGATGGTGCGGCGCGCATCTGCTTGAGATCGTGACCGGCGCAGAAGGCTTTCCCGTTAGCCGCCAGAATGACTAGGCGCGCAGTAGCGTCCTTGGCGATCGCCTCCAGCTCAGTCTGCAGTACGGTGAGCATTTCCTCGGACAGAGGATTGAATTTCTCGGCGCGATTGAGTGTGAGCTTGACGATACTGCCATCACGTTCGTGCAGCACATACGGCGTATCAGGATTGATTGCGTTCTTCGTCATGATGTCTCCCATCCGTTCTACTTTTTAATCTGCGTCGTCTTCGACGTGGACTTCTTGTGGCTCAGCCAAGGACGGCGGTGGCTGATAACTGGCCAACAGCGCAATACGGTTGGCGGGTGTTTCTAGGCTGATGCGACCAAGCGCACCACTGCGATAATCTAGTAAGAGTGTATGTGCCGCTTTTTCAAAGTCGGGAGCACCCCCTTTGAGGCGATAAGCACGGCGTACTGCAATATGCTCGATCACGCCTACTGCATCGATGTTCTCGAGCTTCATGCCATAGCGAGCCACCAGTAAAGCTGGATAACGTTCGAGTAGCAGCCCTGCCAGAAACGTCGAAATTTCTTCCTCGATGATGGCATTCACCCCAATCGCATGGCTGGCAGCGAGCATCAGCCCATCCGTGGGATGCTCAATCTTTGGCCACATCAGTCCGGGCGTATCAATGAGTACGATATTGTTGCCCAGATAAAGACGCTGTTGAGATTTGGTCACCGCTGGCTCATCACCCACCTTTGCGACGCGCTTTTTCAGTAGCGCATTCATGAGCGTCGATTTGCCGACGTTGGGAATGCCCATGATCATGACGCGCAACGGTTTCAGATTCGTTCCGCGATGCGGTGCCAGTTTCAAAGCCAGCGCTGGGATTTTCGCGACATCGGCAGGCTTGCGGCAAGAGATCGCCACCGCATGGACTTGCGGCTGTTTCGCATAATGGGCAATCCAGTCACGGGTCGCGTCGGGATCCGACAGATCGCTCTTGTTCAAGAGCTTCAGGCAAGGCCGCTGGCGAGCGAGGCGTAGTGACTCGATCATGGGGTTACTGCTGGCCTGGGGCACGCGCGCATCCAGCACCTCGATGACGAGGTCGACTTTTTCCATGGACTCCGCCGCTTTTTTGCGCGCGGCGTTCATGTGACCGGGGAACCACTGAATGGACATGGCGTGACTGCTAAAACCTATTGGAGCCCGTATTCTAACCGGGTCACAAGGCGCACTCAGCCCTTACGAGCCTGACCGCCCCAATGGTAGACACCCCCCACGAGTCGCAGCGGGAGAACTTCCGCAGGGTCATTTCGCCACAGTCTTGGCATAACAGCAGAATACTACTCGGCTATGCAAGCAGTCGTTCCTGCGCCAACACATGCCACCACGGGCAAAGAATAGAAAATCGATATCCCGATCTGGGTACCGCTTCGCCCCCCGTTTGCGAGGCAACAAGGTACGCAGGTCACTTGCTTCGGCCGGAAAAATTTCGAGACACATCAAATCTACGATGAACTCAAGCGCTACTGTCACGCCCAAAAATTTTTCCCAACAAAAAATACGAGAAATAAATCTGGTTTTAAAGAAACTTTAAGAATCATTCTGACACTGAAGTTCACAGAAGAATTATCCGATCATCGGACAATTAAACCGAACTATTTCAGTGAGCGAGGAAAAAATGAGACCAGTCCCAAAAGAAACAATGAAGATGCGATGCCCAAATATAGAGGAAATAAATAGAATAAATTCCGACGGAAAAAATATTCCTGAGAGAAAGTCTTCCCATGCAATTTTTTTATTTGACGGCCTTGATCAAAAAAGAAAAACAAAAATTGAGGAATTAATCGATTCTTTCTCGAACGATAAAATAAAAATAAGTAAATTGGGGTGCTCGCCCTTTGGAAATGGCTCTGCGGATGAAAAAAAATTAATATTTCTTGATGCTTTGGAAAATAAAATTAAATTGGAAGAGATTGGCAAAGACACCAGTATTTTTATGAATTTTCACACCTATGCCGACAAAGAAAATCTATCGTTTTCAATCAAAGGTAGTGATAAAAATCTCCGCATTCCCATCCAAGAAGTTTATCAGCATGTTTGGTCATTTTTCCCTGGCCGTGAAAAACCTAGCTTTCATAATCTTGGGTGTAATGCGGGCTACTACACACCAGATTTAAAGGATGGCGACGGCCATGTAATCAACTATGCGGGCAAAAGCACCATCAGTTCAAATGAAAACATTATTCAGGCCAAAGAAATATTACAGTTTATATCAAGAAACTTAAATTTTTATAACCGCATGCCAAGCCCAGAGAGAATTTGGCAGTACATGGAAAGTTATGCGACCCAAGAGATGTCTATTTCAGGAAAAGGTAGCTACAGTTTTCATCAACCCATGGAATTACCATCCTCGAAAATCAACAGGCGTTTTGGTCATAAAAATCCAATGCTACTCATTGAATATGCATTTCGTCATCGCCCCATGGAGCAAGTTTTAAAACTTATAGAAACCCATGATCCCAACCTTGAAAAAATTAGCGCTTTTAGTGAAACAAAAAAAAGAAGGATACTTTTTCATCTTGTTCCTAATCACGTATCGTGGATAAATTTTGATCACCATGTAGTCAACTCGCCTACCCTAAAAGAAACTTTAAAAAACAATGACTCCCTAGAAAAATTTTTATTCTGTCGAAAAAATAATCTATTACCGAATCTCATTGGGAATGATCGATCGGATCGTTTTCTCGTTATCTGCTGCCAAGAGGGAAGCGCGAAAATAGCAAAAATTATTTTTGAAATGCCCGAATTTTCTTTTTCAGAAAATGGTATAAAAGAAGCGTTTTTAGAGGCTGTTATGTCGGAAAATGTTGAATTGGTGAAAATTTTAATTCAGAAGGCATCAAATTTCCTCATCGAAGATAAGACATTGAATAACATATTTCATTTTGCAAGCGGCGCTCCATCTTCAGCGATTATGGAGTTGCTACTAATGCCGGAAGTCCTGATTAAATTCACTGGCGAGTCTGCGGCTCAACAGTTGGGGCATAGAAAATTTTTACTAGATAAAAAAAATAATAATGGCGTATGCCCACTAGAATTAGCCATCAAAAAAATAAGGCCGGAAACAGTAAAGTTATTGCTGGAAGCGGGAGCTGACACTCATGGCCTGAATTCGAAAGGAAACCACTTTCTTGCTCAGGCCGTCTTTCGTAAAAATGTTGCGATCGTAAAATTACTTTTGGAAAGTGGATTAGAAGTCGGCCAAAACAGTACCGATTTACCGCGACTCCTGCGCAAGGCTATCGTTAAATGTAATAGAAAAATTGCGCTGATGCTGATCGAACATTGTGTAGCAACAAAAAAAATATCGGAATTAAATACCCAATATAGTTCCGGCTTGACGCCGCTGTTACTTGCAGCGGAGAAAAAAGACATCAAACTGATCAAAGCCCTTCTGGCAGCAGGGGCCGACCATACCTTTACCAATCAGTTAGGCCAAAACGTTTTACATCACATTGCGGAAAGCTCCTATATTTTTCATGATCAATTAATTAATCAGGTGCTGGATTTTTCTGAGGCAAAGGAAATTGTAGAAATACTCATAAGTATCGGGGCAGAGGTGAACAAAAGCGACATATTAGGGAATACGCCGTTAATCATGGCAGCACGGGAAAAAAATACGCCATTAGTTCAACTTCTTCTATCGCAAGGAGCAGACATTAATGCGGTAAACAAGAA
>JAIXYM010000082.1 GCA_027490255.1 Oxalobacteraceae bacterium
AGGTCGTGCCTCACCTTGCGCTTGTCGGTCAGTCGCGTCAGTCCACCGGTACCGGGCAAGACGCCGAGCAGCGGCACTTCCGGCAAGCTCACTGCCGAGGAACGGTCATCCACCAAAATGATCTCATCACACGCCGCTGCCAGCTCATAGCCGCCACCGGCGCAAGCGCCATTGACGGCCGCGACAAATTTCAGTCCACCATGTTGACTGGAGTCTTCCAGACCATTGCGCGTCTCGTTGGTGAATTTACAGAAGTTGACCTTCCACGCATGCGAGGATTTGCCGAGCATGAAGATGTTCGCGCCCGAACAAAAAATGCGGTCCCGACCGCCGGTAATCACGACGGTTCGCACAGTCGGATGCTCGAAACGAATCCGCTGGACCGCATCATAGAGCTCGATATCGACGCCCAGATCATAAGAATTGAGCTTGAGCTTGTAGCCTTCGCGCAGCCCGCCGTCCTCATCGACCTTCATCGTCAGCGTCGCAATCGACGCACCCTGCCCGTCGATCTCCAACGTCCAGTGCCGGTACTGGTCGGGAGAGGTCGCATAGTTAACGGTGAATGGTGAGGTCATGGCTGGCTTGGTTGCAATATTGTGCACTTAATGTTTAGACACGCACTATATTGCATTAACGAAGGAACGTCAACATCGTCCCGTATCCCCTAAAAATGAGGGAAATGCCGGCGCCGCCCCGCTCAATTTCCGTAAAGCCAGCACCCTGCGTGGTCAATGTCTTGCAGTCATTAGCTTTAGATCAAATTTGCAAGAATGACACTACGTAAAATTGCGTGGGTCAACGGCATCACCATGACATGAAGCTCACCCTCACTTACCACCAACTTTGATCGAGTCATTCATGAAACCAATCAGCCGCTCCTGTTCAAAGACTTCGTCAACTCCATCAGTCAATGGCGCACACGATACCGCGCCTACCAAGATGCCCGTTATGAAAGAAAGGTCGCATACTTACAGGACATTTCTGAATGACTTACCTGAACGAGTCACTATTGTCGAAGTGGGCGCACGGGATGGCTTGCAAAACGAAATAAAAACGGTGTCCAACAATGTCAAGATCGAATTAATCAATCGCTTTACCAAAGCCGGGTTCGAAAAAATTGAAGTGGGATCTTTTGTTTCGCCCGATTGGGTACCACAAATGGCGGGTTCGGCTGAGGTACTGGCAGGAATTACTCACAAAGAAGGCGTGGAGTACTCCGTATTGGTACCCAACATGAAAGGATTTAAAGCCGCAATCGCAGGTGAATTTATTCCAGAAAAAATGGTGATCTTCGGCTCAGCTTCTGAAGTATTTTCTAAAAAGAATATAAATTGCTCAAAAGCGGAATCAATGGAGCGCTTCAGCGAGGTTGCACGAAAGACCAAGGAATACGGCATGCAGCTACGCGGCACGGTCAGCTGTGCATTTGGCTTTTATGGAGATAAGGTGACGCTGGAAGACGTTACGGAAGTTGTCGCCAATTTCCGCGAGCTAGACTGTGATGATATTAATATTGCTGACACCATCGGCGTGGCGACACCCAACCATGTGTACGAACTTCTGGATCACCTCAAGGATGAAATTCCAGTCAATCAGCTATCCATGCATTTTCATGACACGTATGGACAAGGAATAGGGAATATCTGCGCCAGCCTTCAAGCCGGCATAACAACTTTCGATTCTTCAGTCGCTGGCCTCGGAGGCTGCCCCTATGCCAAAGGCGCTACCGGCAATGTAGCGACGGAAGACGTGCTCTATCTACTGCACGAATTGGGTATTAAGACAGGGGTTGATTTAAATGCCGTCGCTGATACGGGCCGGTTTATTCTGGATCAAATTGGCCGCAAATCGGGAAGCCGGGTTGGGGATGCCATCATTGCAAAGCGTGAACCGACGATTAAATCTGTGCCGGCAAAACTCTAGTCTCAAAACATTGATGTAGGGAGACGACGACGGCGATGACCACAAGCGAACTTTCCTGCGCCGAATTCTATTCACAAGCGGTACTTGGTGGTTGAAGGCCCTCGACGGAATTCACGCAAAAATTTGACAACCGGCCTCTGCATGAAACGTCGCGCGCACTCCTCGGGCGTATACCCGCTGTGATTGATGAGCTTTAAATTCTCACCTGCATTCAGCAGAACTCTCACTGACGGAAGACGTCCTGCCTGCGCAGCGTGATGCAGTGCCGTATCACCGTTTTGATCTGTCGCATTGATCCGCACTCCATGAGAGATCAACAAACTGACCAGATACTCTCCATTCTTTTTGGCCGCTGCAAGCATCAACGGCTGCACGCCCTCATTGTTTGCCAAAGACAAATCGGCACCTGCTTCGATTAATGCTCTGGCAGCTTTCAAGCTCCCCGAACGGATCGCTAGGTGCAGCGGCGTATCGCCATTTTTGTCCTTGACATTCAAATCTGCGCGCTTGGCAGTGAGCAAGCCGATCGCCCGGCTGTTACCCATCTCTGCAGCAAGATGCAATGCGGATTTTTTTCCATCACCCGTGACTGCATTGATTTCCAGAAGCGGCGATTCCAACACAGCCTTAATAACTTCGTTATTTCCAAATCCAATTGCGATGTGAAAGAGACTATATTTTTCTTGCCCGCTTATAAACCACAGACTCGGATCTGCACCTGCTGTAATAAGACGCTTGACTGCATCGACATTCCCTGCTGACAGTGCAATGTGCAATGGCCGCTCACCTATTTTAGTTTTTTGATTGATATTTACTTTAGCATCTAGGAAAAAATCAATCAGCGCCATATCTTCATTCTCTACAGCGATGTGCAGAAGCGAATACCCTTCCTCGTTGACATAATCCATAGAAAAATTGTTCTCCTTGAGTAAATTCAATTTTTCAATCGCATCCCTTTTGGAATCAATTACTTCAAAAATCGCTTCCCCGTCCAGGTTCGCCAAAATTTCTTTACCAAATTTTTCTATTGTTTTTTTAACGGCAGAAGCACTTCCGTGCGCCAACTTTTCTTTCAGAACCCGCGTCGCCTTCGTTGCTAATCCCTCTCTGACAGCCTTAGTAATCACCATAGGCTGAGGCGTGGATTTTAGCGCTGAGAATGACATCGAATGAGTTGGCGTTTTGAAGGACACTGTCGCCCCACTGATCGACGCCGCATGCTCTGCGATTTTTTCAGGTGTTGGAAATTCAAGCCGATTCCGATGACACTGACCCAGCAGATCAATCACTGCCATACAAGTAATCTGTCCATCGAGGACATAGACACTTTTCTTACCTCCATAAGCAACATAGCTGAACCCATCATCGGCAACCAGATCCATACACCGCTTTGCTCCGCACGCAGTCAGGTGTATTTGACCTTTATACGGCACACCATCACCTATGGTGTTCCGTACACGGGAGATCAACCAATTAAAATCGACTTCCAAGGCACCACCCAGAACACTGAGCATATATTTACTATTTTTCACCTTGTGGCTGTCAGGTACATTTTCGACGCCATCACTCACGTTGTTTGACGGGGCATCGTGATCTGCAGGCGCCGCCTCATCATCACCGTGCATGCTGATGATCACCAAGGTCCCATCATTTATGCGTCCCTCTTTGTGCAAGAGTGCGAGCTGTGACTCGAGGTCGCGTTGCTTCTCCACTTCATCAGCGCCCTCGATATCCCCGAGATCCAGAAGGCCGGCATTCAGCTGGTGCCGACTAAAGCTCTCCTCCATCGCTTCAACCTCTCTCGGAAAATCCTTCGCAGAGGTGATGTATAGCACCTGCAGTGCTTCGCCAGTTCGTGCGTTAGGACCGAGATCGACGGCAGGTATGGATGCACTAGGTTGAACGGGCTGCGTCGCATCGTTGAGTGAAGTATCTCGCGCCAAGTGCGATATCGGAAGATGGGTAGCGTTCATGAGCGATTGATGTGTCTTGATTCCGGTAAGTAAAAAAGCGCCTTCTTCCGAAATTCATCGGTCGATCAAAGAATGCCGGCGCCGTTGGTCGCACGGGATAGGTGGATGTCTACCGGAAATGGTTCCCGATGGATACATTGGAGATGCATCAGGAAGGAACGACCAAGATTCGTACTGGATTTTTAGGTGGTGTGCGTGTCACATCGCCAGGCACTCAGATCGGATGGGGACGGTTTCAGGACGCCAGGAGACTGGAGAGTCGATTGAATGCGACATCAAGCGTCATGTCGCTGGTATCAAACAGATGATCTGCTTTGGAGTAAAACTGGGCTCGGCTTTCGAGAATGCGCTTCAGGTCCTCCATCGCCTCCCGATTGCCCGACATTGGGCGCCGGTCGCCTTGTGCCAGAACACGATTCATGTGCTCTTCTGGTGAAGCCCTGAGCCAGACGGTGTAGCAATGCGAGAGCAGCACATTAAAGGTGGCGGGCTCGGAGACGATGCCGCCCGGGGTGGCGATCACGACTTGTGCGTGATGCCGGATGACTTCTTCCAGCGCACGTTGCTCGTAGCGACGATAAGCCGTCTGACCATACAAGGCATGAATCTCCGCGATACTGCAGCCCGCGAGTTGCTCGATTTGTGCCGACAATTCAATAAAAGGCACATTCAAATGCCGGCCCAGCAAGCGCCCCAGACTGGATTTACCGGCGCCACGCAATCCAACCAGTGCAATCCGCTGACGACGCGAGCTTTCACTGGCTGGCGAATCGAACAATTCACTCAAAACGCCGCGAGCCCGCGCCAAAGCCTCTTCACTGCGGCCACGCAGGATTTCGCGAATCATCAACCAATCAGGCGAGGAAGCGGTTTCATCACCCGTCATTTCGGCCAGTGAACAGTTCAACACGGTGCACAACTGACGTAGAAACTGGATAGACGCATTACCCACGCCCGACTCGACGTTAGCCACATGTCGCTCTGATACATCAGCCAGCTGAGCCAGCGCCTTGCGGGTGAGGCCACGCCGGGCACGCAGCAGCTTGAGGCGCTCGCCCAACGCGACCAGGAAAGGATCTTTGTCGTTATCGGTGGATGGTATGGTCATTGGGGCGGAGTGATGGTGCGCCGCCTTTATACTGGCTTGACGCACGCAAGATATTGCACTTACACTAAAAGTTGATGCATTATAAATTCATTACTTCAAACTCAGCAATCCTGCACGTGGCCGAAACGCCATGAGCAAGCCAGCTCAACCCTGACCGACACCTACGCAACAGGTCATATTGTCCCTGACCCTATTTATCAACCCATCTTGATCTCATGACGACCTTTCTCTCGAATTATCTTGGCGGCCAATGGCAATCTCCATCCCCGGCAGTGCATAACCTGCTCGATCCCATCACGGGCGAGACCTTGGCACAAACAGGCGGCGCAGCGGAAGGTCTACCTCGGGCTTTCGACTTTGCCCGTAAGGAAGGTGGTCAAGCGCTCAAGGCCATGAGCTACGCACAACGCGCTGCGATGCTCTCCGAGATCGTCAAGCTGTTGCAATCTAAACGCGATGAGTACTACGCAATCTCGCTGGCAAATTCAGGCACCACAAAAGCTGATTCCGGTGTCGATGTCGACGGTGGCATCTTCACGCTGGGCTATTACGCAAAGCTAGGGGCCGGACTGGGCGATACAAAGACACTCACCGACGGCGCTGCTTCGGTAATGTCAAAAGACCAGTTATTCCAATCGCAGCACCTAATGGTGCCGGTGCGAGGCCTAGCCTTGTTCATCAACGCGTTCAATTTTCCGAGCTGGGGTTTGTGGGAGAAAGCCGCACCCGCGCTGTTGTCGGGCGTGCCCGTCGTCATCAAGCCGGCCACTGTGACCGCATGGCTCACTCACCGAATGGTGGCCGATGTCATCGAAGCCGGGCTGCTGCCACCGGGCGCCCTGTCCATCGTCTGCGGTAATTCAACGGGCTTGCTGGATGCACTCACTCCCTTTGATGTGATGTCATTTACCGGCTCTGCTGACACAGCAACCAAAATCCGCAGCCACCCATCGATAGCACGCGACTCGGTGCGCGTTAACATTGAAGCCGACAGCCTCAACGTCACGATACTCGCTGAAGATGCTGCCCCAGGAACTGACGCATTCAACCTGTATGTCGACAATTTGGTACGTGATATGACCATTAAAAGTGGTCAGCGCTGCACCGCGCCGCGTCGCGCACTGGTACCCAAGGGTTATATGCATGCCGTCGCTGAAGCCGCTGCTGGCAAACTCGCCGCCATCCGCACCGGTGATCCTCGCAATCCAGAGACCGGTATGGGTGCACTGGTCAGCCGCGAACAATACGACAATGTGCAAGCCGGTCTGGCTCAGCTCAAAAACGAATCCACCACATTGTTTGACGGCAGCGCACAACCGCTGCTGGATGCCGATGAACGTTCCGCCTGCGTCGCCCCCACCCTGCTCGGTGTACGCGATACGGATGCGGCGACCAAGGTTCATGATCTTGAAGTATTCGGCCCGGTCTCTTCGCTAATGGGATATCGCGATCTCGCACATGCAATGGATATCGCGCATCGCGGGCTGGGCTCACTGGTGGCCTCCGTCTACAGTGCAGATAACGCATGGATGGCCAGCGCCGCACACGAACTCGCGACATCGCATGGCCGTGTCCATCTGGTCAGTCCGGAAGTCGCCAAGACACACACCGGCCATGGCAATGTCATGCCCGCATCGATACACGGCGGTCCCGGACGTGCTGGTGGTGGTGAAGAGCTGGGCGGCTTGCGCGCGCTGGCTTTTTACCATCGCAAGAGTGCGATACAAGGACCCAGCGCCGCGCTGGATATCGTGAAAGAAAACAGCACGCCACTGACTTATTGAATCGTTTTGAAGACATGCTGAGCGGCGGCGGCGGCTGTTTCTGCTCAGCGTGTTGATGCACCCACGACAGCCAGCACCACATAAAAATAGCTTGTCGTAACAGGAGACTTGCATGGACGCAGCGCGATCACCACTTCCCGTGCGCTTCAACTTCGCACACCACATCCTCAGCCTGAACGCCGGACGCAAACAGCGCTTGGCTTATCGCGATGACCATCATGATCTGAGTTATGGCGAACTCGATGAATGCGTGCGTCGCTTTGCTGCAGGATTGCAGCATCAAGGCATACATCCAGAGCAACGCATCCTGCTTGTCATGCAGGACAGCATTGATCTGCCCGTTGCATTTCTGGGTGCATTGTTTGCAGGAGTGGTCCCGGTACCGGTTAATACCCTTCTGCCCGCCACAAACTACGCATACATGCTCGAGCACAGCGATGCAAAGCTGATCATTGCCTCCGCGAGCGTGCTGCCCGCGATCAAAGACGCAATGGCACAAACAGGGCGTCAGGTTCCCGTGGTGATATCAGGTACCGCCACAGGTCATCATGATGCCTCGGACACCACGGTAGCCTCGCACTTCGATGCCTTGATCAATGTTGATCCGTTACCCGAGAATGGCTATGCCGACACCCATGCCGATCAGTTTGCCTTCTGGTTGTATTCCAGCGGCTCGACCGGCCAACCCAAAGGGGCGGTGCACTCGCATGCGAATCTGTATTGGACTGCAGAGTTGTATGGAAAACCCATCCTGCAATTGCAGGAAAACGATCTCGTTTTTTCAGCGGCCAAATTATTTTTTGCCTACGGGCTGGGTAATGCACTGACCTTCCCTTTGTCCGTTGGCGCAAGCACCCTGCTGATGGCCGAGCGGGCAACTCCAGAGGCTGTATTCCAGCGTCTACAGAAATACCAACCGACCGTCTTTTACGGCGTACCCACCTTGTACGTTGCAATGCTAGCCAGCGAGACACTGCCCAAACGCGAGCAAATCAATCTGCGGCTGTGCGCATCTGCCGGCGAGTCGCTTCCCAAAGAAATCGGTGAAAAATTCAGTCAGCATTTCGGCTGCGATATTCTTGATGGCTTAGGCTCGACCGAAATGCTGCATATTTTTATCTCCAACCGCAGCGATGATCTGCGCTATGGCGCGACAGGCAAGCCGGTACCGGGTTATGCGGTCGAATTGCGTGACGAACAGGGACTCCCTGTGGCTCAGGGCGAGATTGGCGATCTATATATTCAAGGTCCAAGTGCAGCGCATCTGTACTGGAATCAGCGTGAAAAAACGCTCGCTACGTTTCAGGGCCCATGGGTAAAAAGCGGTGACAAATATCAGGTTGATGCGGAAGGCTACTACGTGTATGCGGGCCGCAGCGATGACATGCTCAAGGTGAGTGGACAATATGTTTCTCCCATCGAAGTAGAGAATGCACTGATGGGTCACGAGGCCGTACTCGAATGTGCTGTTGTCGGCAAGGCGGATGGTCAGGGCCTGATGAAGACGATGGCCTATGTTGTGTTGCGCGATCCTGCACGCGTACACAAGGAGATCGAGGCCGAACTCAAAGCCTTTGTAAAAACTTGTCTGGCACCCCACAAGTATCCGCGCGAGATTGTTTTCGTGAGTGACTTGCCTAAAACTGCAACCGGAAAGATACAGCGTTTCAGATTGCGTGAGTCGAACTCGCATGACATCTAAACTGTCGCTGAGTTGGAATACTCGCCGCATCGACATTGAGTACACCTGGGTCGGCGTTGCTGCAGCCGATGCGCCAGTCATGGTCTTCCTGCACGAAGGCCTAGGCTCGGTGGCGATGTGGAAAAATTTTCCCGACACGCTTTGTCAGCACCTAAATATGCGTGGTCTGGTTTACTCGCGCCCCGGTTATGGTGCATCGACGCCACGCGCCATTGATGAGCAATGGGATGTGAATTTCATGCATCAACAGGCCACCGATATCCTGCCCGCATTATTGCAAGCGCTGAGTATCAATAGACCCTGGCTCTTCGGCCACAGCGATGGTGGCTCTATCGCATTACTCTTTGCGGCAAAATTTTCTGAAGCATTGAGGGGCGCTATCGTGATCGCACCGCATATTTTTGTTGAAGATATCAGCGTGAATAGCATACGCGGCGCGCGCGAGGCCTACCTACAGCACGGCCTGCGTGAAAAACTCGCGCGTTATCACGACGATGTCGATTCCGCTTTTTTTGGTTGGAACGATATCTGGCTCTCTCCTGCCTTCCGAACTTGGGACATCACCTCGGAACTCGCCGCAATACGCTGCTCTTTATTTGCCGTTCAGGGGAAACAAGATGAGTACGGCACGATGCAGCAGGTTCATGGCATACGCAATCAATGTCCTCAAACTCAAGTGCTGGAACTCGACGCTTGCGGGCATTCTCCTCATCGCGATCAGCCGGCACAGCTAATTGCCGCCGTGAAAGACTTCGTGCTTCTTGCGAAATGAATCGCCCTGCTTGGCACGGATCTTCATTTTCTTTATTACAAAACGCTCAACTTTCGTAGAATACGCGATCCGTTCGATCAGAAAACCTCATGAATCCGCATTTTTTGAATAAACGACTCGCCCATCAACTGGGTTTTGCAGGCCTCTTGCCTTTCTTGCTGCTAACGTTAGGCGTATGGTTTGCCGATGTGTCCTGGCTCGGTGATTTTCTTCGTGGACAAAAAGCCTACGCGATGGTGATCTTGTCTTTTCTGGGCGGAATCCACTGGGGTGCTGCAATGTTGTGCAGCACGCTGTCGCTGAACGACACGAAAAAAGCCCTGATCTGGAGCGTTACGCCATCACTAATCGCGTGGAGCGCGACGCTCTGGGGTGGATTTGGTATGGCCGTACTAATAGGCGGCTTTATTGCAGCGTTGGCGGTGGACAAACGAATGTTTGACCGCTATGGCATGCCTAGCTGGCTGATTCGGCTCAGAGGAAGATTGACGGTTGCCGTGGTGATGCTGCTAGCAGCAACCGTCATCGGGGCCAATCTGCGCGGCGTGTGAAACCCGTTGCGCAGATCGCCGAATTTACTCGTCGTCGTCGAATTTTTTGGGCTTACCGTCGACTTCGCTGATGCGCATGCGTTTGCGGCGGTCACCCATGAGTTCGCGCAGTTCACGAATGCTAAGGTCGGTGACCTCATGCATACGAATCAATAATGAAGCTCCGACAGGCAAAGTACGGTGGCGTATCTTGCTGATGACGGGTGGCCGCACTTCCAGTGCACGCGACAACGCCGCATCGTTTTTCAGGTTGAGCTTCTGGATTAACGCATCAAGCAAACGATTAGGATCGTAGCCGTCCTGCGATACCAGAGGATGTTTGTCCATGACGTCTCTCCTCGCGGAATGATTAAAACTGGCAGCATTTATTTTGTTACTACTATTGCCAGCGGGCAATTACCCGAATGCTAATTTATATGTCATCGCAGCAACATTTTCAAGCTTTTGATCGAAAATATGCCTTCAAACATACATTTTTTTAACACAACATTGTCAGAAAAACAACTCAATAATCTGACGCAATAATTTTGTTCTTAAAAAACAACTACTTAACTAAAAGTTAGTTTATGAGCAACTTCTCAGCCTAGCGCCGTCTCACCAAAGTAGCGGCGAAACCACTCCCCGCTAAAACGATGGACGAAAAAAAGCACCTGACACGCAGGTGCTTTTTAATCGGCTTGTGTCAGGATTTATTTACACGCGGCCTTCGCTTCAGAGAGCAATTGCTTGCCATTGAATCCTTTGGCGTTCAGATCCTTCACCCATTCATCGGCCACACGCGATGTCGCAGCTTCCCAACGCTTAAGCTCGGCAGCGGGCAGCGTGTAGAAATTGTTATTGCGCACCTCAGCAGTTTTACGTCCGGGAAACGAATCTTCGATGAACACTTTGCCCACCCACGCGGAAGGCTCGGCTCCGCTGTTCGCATCAATAACTTTTTTGAGATCAGGCGGCAAGCTGTCGTATCTGGCCTGATTCATTGCAAAAACGAATACGGTATTGGAAATCTGCGCGCTCCCTGCGGGCATCTCAGTGTGAAACTTGGTGACCTCTTCGAATTTCATTGCAGGCACGACCTCCCAAGGAATCATCGCACCATCAATCACGCCTTTGGACAATGCTTCGGCTGCCTGCGGCAGTGGCATTTGTACGGGCGCAGCGCCCAATGCTTCAATCATTCGTGATGCCTGACGATTCGGCGCACGAATTTTCAGGCCTTTGAAATCTTCCAGCACTTTCACCTGTTTTTTGGTGGTGTGCACCAAGGAACCATCATGCACATGAAACAGCAAGGGTTTCACACCCTTGAATTCCGCCGTAGCGTTCTTGGTTGCGTAACTCCAGAGACCGCGGCTGGCGCGTTCGGTATCGAACACCATGAAGGGCAACTCAAAAGCCTCGACTACCGGAAAACGTCCGGCCTGATAGCTAGGTACCGTCCAGACGATATCCACGATACCGTCCTTGGCCTGATCAAACAATTGCTGGGGCGTGCCGCTCAATTGCATTTGCGGATAAATCTGGCACTTGAGCTTGCCACCGGAATCTTTGGCGATCTTGTCGCACCAGGGCACGATGAAATTGCGATGTGCACTTGAGACGGCTGGCAGAAAATGATGCACCTTCAATGTAATGGTTTGGGCAGTGGCTACACCCGCCGACAACAGCAGCACCACCATCATCACACGTTGAAAAAAATTCTTCGTCATTACCATCATCCTCTCAAATGTCGGCACCGTTCAGGTACCAAAGGTATGGACCAGATACAGCGAAATCGCAGGGAAAAACACGAGCAAAACAATACGTACTAAATCCGAGGCTAGGAAGGGCAGCACGCCCTTGAACGTTTCCATCACAGGCACATCTTTGGCCAGCCGGTTGATGATGTAAATATTCATCCCGACCGGCGGATGGACGAGACCGATCTCAACCACCATGAGCGCGAGTATACCGAACCACAAGGACTTATCCGGCCCGCTCATGCCCCAAAAATCCAAGCCCATCACGATCGGATAAAAAATAGGAATGGTCAGCAAAATCATGGCCAGCGAATCCATCACGCAACCAAGGAAAATATAAATCAGCAAGATCGCAAATATCACGGACAAGGGCGGCAATCCACTGCCCTGCACCCAGGCCGCCAATTCAGCTGGCATTTGCGTGAGTGCCAGTCCGGCATTGAGCAAATCCGCGCCCAGCAACACCAGAAAAATCATCGCGGTTGCCTGCGCTGTACCGACCAGACTTTTGACCAAACCTTCAATGCGCATCCCACCCGTGACTACCGCCAAAATCCCGCAGGCCGCGGCGCCTATCGATGCTGCTTCGGTGGGGTTTGCCCAACCACCGTAGATGCCGACAATCACGACGACAAACACCAGCAGAATGGGAAAAACGCCGAGGAGGGAACGCAGCGCTGTCGCCAGCGGCACGCGCTCTCCCGCAGGGCCTGCTGCCGGGTCAAGAGTCACCACGATACGTATCACCAGCATGTAGCCAACGACCGCGATAATGCCGGGAATGATCGCCGCCATGAACAGCTTGCCGATGGATTCTTGCGTGAGCACCGCGTAAATCACCAACGGCACTGAGGGGGGAATCATGATGCCCAACGTGCCGCCTGCGGCCAATGCACCGGTGGCCAGTGCACCCGAGTAGTTATAACGACGTAGTTCCGGCAGCGCTACCTGCCCCATGGTCGCCGCCGTTGCTAGGGATGAGCCGCAAATCGCACCAAACGATGCACAAGCACCGATGGAGGCCATGGCTACCCCACCCCGCATGTGACCGACAAAATTATTCACACATCGGAAAAGCGCCCGAGACAAACCACCGTTGGTTGCAAACTGCCCCATCAGCATAAAAACTGGAATAACGGCCAGATCGTAATTTGAAAAGCGCGCGTAAGCGAGGTTCTTCAGCGTGTTGAGCAAAGGCGGCCAGGAAAAATCAAACATGACCACAAACCCTGCTGCGCCAATCACGAACATCGCGATGCCGATATGCAAACGCAGCACTAGCAGAATCATCAGCGCGCCAAACATGATCATGCCAATGCTCATACCACTCATTCCGCTCATGCCGCATTCTCCACGGCAGTGCCAGACAAACTGTGCATCGTGTTGTAAAGACCCGCGATTGCCAGCAGCAGGAAACTTGGAACCAGGCCGGCCACCACCGCCCAGACCGGCCAACCAAGGATCACCGAGGTTTCGCCTGCTTCATTAAGCGACAGTGCCGACAAGCCCGTGCGCCACGCAATGACCAGCGCGACAATAGCAAGCACCAGATGCGAGATTGCATCCAGCACGTGCCGAGCTTTAGCCGAGAGTTTTGCAGTAAAAAAATCCACACGCAAATGCTGACGTTCCATTTCGCAAAAAGCCAGCATTGCAGCGGAAGAAATGGCTGTCCCCATCTGCATGATTTCGATATCACCGGGCACCGGTGTGGCTGCAATTTTGCGGCCGATGATTGATACAAGTGACATGATCACCAGCGCAACGAAACCGATACCGCCCGCGATCGCAAACCAGCGCGTGAACGCATGCAGCCGCCGACCCCAAGGTCCAAGCGACTGCACATATTGCGCACCCGCGTCATCAAGTACGCCAGGCTCCTGCATATTGACTCCCTTACGCGGGCTTTACCCGTCTCTGTTCAATTGAAGTGCGCCATGATAACCGCGATGGCTATCACTGGGTGTTTAGGGCGACTCATCGCCTGCCGGACAAGGCCGGCAAGACGCGCGCACTGACCTCGCCAAAGCCAATCCGATACCCGGCTCCCTGACACCACCCGCGCATCGTCACTCGGTCACCATTCTCAAGGAAACTGCGCTGCGTGGTGCCATCATCCAGCGTGAGCGGCCTCTGACCATTCCAGCTCAGCTCCAGCAAACTGCCGTAAGAGTCCGGCGTGGAACCGCTGATGGTGCCTGAGGCCATCACATCACCAACGCCAACATTACAGCCGGAGACAGTGTGATGGGCGAGCTGTTGCGCCATGCTCCAATACATCGCGCGATAGTTTGTTTTGCAGATGGTGGTTGGCTTCTTGGCACTCTCGGGTTGCAGATCAACCTCTAGCGAAATATCGAAACTGTGCGCACCGCTCTGCTGCAGATAAGGCAAAGGCTTAGGCTCTTGCACCGGACCTTGCACGCGAAAAGGTTCAAGCGCCTCCATAGTTACAATCCAGGGCGAGATGGAGGTCGCAAACGTTTTTGCATTGAATGGACCCAGCGGCACATATTCCCATTGCTGTATGTCGCGCGCGCTCCAATCATTGAGCAGCACCATACCGAACATCAGCGACTCGGCGTCACTCACCGTCACGGCCTCGCCCAATACGGTATCGGCACCGACGATAAATGCTGTCTCCAGTTCGAAATCCAATTTAGCGCAAGCCGCAAACAGTGGCTGCTCGGCCGAAGGCGGCTTGACCTGACCCATGGGTCGATGCACATCGACACCACTGACAATCACGGAACTCGCGCGACCGTTATAGCCCACCGGCAGATGCAGCCAGTTCGGCAGCAAAGCATTCGCGGGATCGCGAAACATGCTGCCCACATTGGTCGCGTGCTCTTTGGATGAATAAAAATCCGTATAACCACCCACCTTGATTGGAAGATGCATTTGCACCTCCGACTGTGCTATCAGCGCTTGCGAGCGCAGCACTGAATCGTCACGCAAGACGGGATTGTCATGACGAAGCAGCTGGCTGATAGCCTCGCGCGTCTCACGCCATACCTGCCTGCCAAGACTGATAAACGTATTCAGCGTGGCATCACCAAACACGGCATGCGCTGCCGGCTTGATCAACCCTCTCGACTCCAACACCGACAAATCAAGCACCCAATCACCGATAGCGACACCTGTGCGCGCCTGCGGTTGGGAAGCGGTACTGAAAATACCAAAGGGCAGATTCTGAATCGGGAAGTCGCTTTGTTCAGCAACATCAAGGAAAGATTTCAGTGCAGGGTCATTCGGATGCATGCGCGTACCTAGCCAGTAAAGTGTTTTTTGAGTCCATGCCAGCAATGCAGATAATCTTTTTGCAGTTGGGGGGATTCCATCGCAACCCGCGTTGGATGAATCAGCAAACGCGTCTCGAACATGAAGGCCATGGTCTTGTCGAGCTTCTGTGGCTGCAGCATGGCATTACTCGCTGCCTCGAAGGTCGTCGCATCCGGTCCGTGACCACTCATGCAATTGTGCAGACTACCGCCACCAGGAAGAAAGCCTTCAGCCTTGGCATCGTATTCGCCATACACAAGCCCCATGTATTCACTCATCACATTGCGATGGAACCAGGGGGGACGGAAAGTGTGTTCGGCCACCATCCAGCGCGGCGGAAAGATCACGAAATCCATATTCGCTGTGCCGGGAATTCCTGACGGTGATGTCAGCACCGTGAAGATGGATGGATCGGCATGATCAAAGCTAACCGAGTTCATTGCATTGAACGCTGCCAGATTGTATTTGTAGGGTGTGTAGTTGCCATGCCATGCAACGACATCCAGCGGTGAATGATCGATCGCAGCCGACCAGAGTTTGCCGGCAAATTTGGCCAATAGCTCGAATTGACCTTCGCGGTCTTCGTAGGCAGCGACCGGCGCGAGAAAGTCACGCGGATTAGCCAAGCCATTCGCACCAATCGGGCCAAGATCTGGCAGACGCAAGAGCTGACCGTAGTTTTCGCACACATAACCACGCGCACTGTCCGCTTGCAAATCCACGGCAAAGCGTACACCGCGCGGCATAACAGCGATCTCGCCGGGTGCGATATCCAGTACGCCGAATTCCGTGCGCAATGACAATGCGCCCTGCTGCGGCACGATGAGCAGTTCACCATCGGCGTTGTAAAAGAAACGATCCTGCATCGAACGATTCGCTGTATACACATGGATAGCAACGCCGATCTGACTGTCCGCACTACCATTACCAGCGATCGTAATCAGTCCTTCAATAAAATCTGCAGGCGCCGATGGAATGGGAAAAGGATTCCAGCGCAATTGATTAGGTGAAGCAGAAAGCTCGGTGAATGGCCCCGATTGCAGTGTCGGATGAAACACTTTCGCAAACGGGTGATGCATGGCCGCAGGACGTATCCGATACAACCAGCTGCGCTGATTATCCGAACGTGGCGCGGTAAAGGCCGTGCCGGAGAGCTGTTCTGCATAGAGGCCACGCGCCACTTTTTGCGGCGAGTTCTGGCTGGCGGGCAGGACACCGGGTAGGGCCTCGGTTGCAAATTCATTGCCAAAACCCGACTGATAGTTTCTGCTCATGCGCTCTCCTGACTGAAATGGCGCTTAGGGTTCGGTGCGCGCATGACTCATCGCTTCGCGTAAGACCTGCATATCACCGATGTGATTGGCAAGCAGCAGAATCAATCGCGCATTCACAGCCTGACTCTGCGCCTCATCGAGATCGCGGTGCATATCGATCAGCGCCTCATAAAAATCATCCGGATTGGCCATATTGGGCGCGGTGATCAATGTGTTCGATGTGTTCGATGTGTTCGATGTGTTCAATGCTTCAACTCCTGACCACTCGCGCGGCGCCATGCTGCCGTCACGCGGATCGGATCAAATTCGCGCCAGCGCGCAGCCACATGCTGATCCGGTCGCAATAAATAGGTCGTGCCTGGGCGCGCATCGAAACGCGCGGCAAGCAATCCATCCACATCCACGACCACATTCGCATGCGGCGATGTCGATGCACCTGCCGGCAGCACTTGCAATACCATCGTTTCCGGCATCTCGATCGCAGGACTATAGGCGTCTGTGAACAGCACCGTGGTGAAGCGGTCACCTACTTGCTGTAAAAACCAGTGACGCTCACCATTCGCAGTGACAACCGGCGCATCGGCTATCGGAGCGCCGGGGCACATCCGTCCTGCAAAGCTGTCCAAGTCCGGTGTGTTCAGCGGGGAATTTAGATACGTTGATGGCGTCGACAGACGACCGCTGTTGACCAACTTTTGTGCAAAAGCGTGATGCTTTGAAAGCGATAACACGGCATCACGAAAGACACGGCTGATAGCACTTTTTGGTGTAATGAAATCCGTTGCACGTGTGGAGTTCAGAATATTTTCATCCGCTGCATATTCGCGCTCAACACCATACGTATCCAGCAGGGATACAGGCGCTTCACCACGCAGCACCAGTCCCAGCTTCCAGCCCAGATTGTCGGCGTCCTGCACACCGCTGTTGGCGCCGCGGGCACCGAACGGCGATACGCCATGCGCCGCGTCACCGGCGAAGATAACGCGGCCGTGACGAAATTTTTCCATCCGCATGCAAGCGAATGTATAGACACTCACCCATTCCAAGTCGAATTCGACATCGTCTCCCAGCAGCGCACGCACACGGGGAATAACGCGCTCGGGTGTTTTTTCCAGTTCCGGGTCTGCATCCCAGCCCAGCTGAAAATCGATACGCCAAACATCATCGGCTTCACGGTGCAAAAGTACTGATTGATTCGGATGGAACGGGGGATCAAACCAGAACCAACGCTCGGCCGGAAAAGGCGCTTTCATTTTTACATCCGCGATCAGAAAGCGATCCTGAAAGATACGACCCTTGCTCTCCAAATTCAGCATACCCCGCACCGGGCTGCGCGCGCCATCCGCGGCGATCACATAGTCAGCACTCAGTGTGTAATTGCCCTCAGGCGTCGTGACAGTAATGTTGGCCTTGGTATCGCTATTTTCCAGCTGCGTGACTTTGCTTTTCCAGCGGATATCAAGATTCGGATAGCTGCTGGCGCATTCGTGCAAATACCCTTCGAGGTAATACTGCTGTAGATTGACGAATGCAGGTCTGTGGTGCCCCTCTTCCGGCAGCAGATTGAACTGGTATACGGGTTCATCTCTGAAAAATACCTTGCCCACATTCCAGGACACACCCTTGTCAACCACCCTGTCGCCACATCCCAGTCTATCCAGCACTTCGAGCGTACGTTTTGCATAACAGAGCGCTCGTGATCCACCAGACAGGCAATCATCATCATCCAGCAAAACGACTTGCAAACCCTGTCGCGCAAGATCAATCGCCGTCACCAGACCCACCGGTCCGGCACCAACTACCACCACCGGGTAGTGTGCATAGGACGATTGTCCGAAATCCGGCGGGCGCTGGTACGAGAACCGAAGCGTTTGGTAATCCGTTTGCATGCGAGTGGCGGCGTTGTGAACGAGTGGCGCACGATGTTGATTCGTGCGGCTGTCAGTGGACGTACTCATCAGGATTGCAGCGCATCCCACATAGCCTTGTCTCGCTCTGCAGTCCAGATGCGCGGATGCTTGATGCCACTGGCCTCATCAACGGCACGCGTTACATCAAACGGTAGGCAATGCTCGTAAATGAAGACATGGCCAAACTTACTGTCCATGTGGGAACGTACGTGTGCCATCGCTGCCTTGAGATCATGACCGGCCTGCACCGCTTCCTTCGCGCTGCGCAAGAGCGTAGAGACGAAATCTTTTGTGTAGTCGAGACCTTCATTGACCCTAGCAGAGGTAGTCAATGCAGGGCCACGACCGGGTACCAGTTTTTCCGCACCCATGCTGCGCAGAATTTCGAGCGTTTCTGGCCATTCTTCAAGTTGCGCGTCACCGGTGTAAGCCGCCGCATCAAACTCAACCAGATCGCCTGAAAACAAAACCTTTTGCGATGGTATCCAAACGATGGTGTCGCCCTTGGTATGCCCCATGCCGACATGCATGATCTTTACTTCGAGCTTACCCATGAAGACGGTGAGTTCACGTTCAAAAACCAGTGTAGGCCAAGTGAGACCCGGTACCGATTCCACACCTGCGAACAGACGCGGGAAACGTTCAATTTCGGATTTCATATCCTGCTCACCGCGCTCGACGATCAGCTCATAGGTGCCGCGCGAAGCAATCACTTGCTGCGCACCCTCTTTGAAATAAGCAGAAGCGCCCAGCACGCGCACCGCGTGGTAATGCGTGAGAGTGACGTATTTGATCGGCAGGTCGGTGATTTCGCGTATGTGTTTGATCAGCGCTTGCGCCATCACTGGCGTGGCAGTGGTGTCGATCACCATCACGGCGTCATCGCCGATGATCACACCAGAGTTCGGATCACCCTCGGCGGTATAGGCATAGGCGTTATCCGACAGCTTGATGAAACTGGTTTTCTTTTCCTGCAGATCAGCCTGCGATGCAAAGGGTTTGGCGCTCATGAGGTCTCCGTGGATTCGGTCAGGCATAACGTGGGCCTGACGAAGGGTTGTCTTGTCTGGGAATAAGAAGGAGGTTAGGATAGAATTTGTTCCTCGTCAACTAATTAGATATTAACGAATTGTTTTCATTAATATAATATCTACAACCCTACTGATTACGGCAAACATATCCATGGAAAAAAGCCGGCGCGGCATACAGTCGATAGAAACAGGCGGTCGCCTGCTGACGACACTGGCCGAGGAAGGTGGCCCGATGAGTCTGGGCGATCTGGCGAAAAAAGCGGGTATGCCCGCCGCAAAGGCGCATCCGTATCTGGTGAGCTTCGCCAGCTTTGGCCTGATCGAACAAAACCCACTGACGGGCCGTTACGAGTTGGGGCCGTTTGCCCTGCAGATGGGACTGATTAGTCTTCAGCGGCTGGATCCGGTGCGCATCGCTATTCCGATGGTGACCTCATTGACGACCGAGATTGACCAGACCGTCGGTCTCTCGGTCCTCGGCAATCAGGGCCCGACCATCATCTACATCAGTGAATCGAGCTATCCCATCCATGTGAACATGCGTACGGGTACGGTGATGTCGATACAGTCGACGGCGACTGGTCGAGTATTCGCTGCCTATCTGCCGCCGAAACAAGTTGAACGGATGATTGAACAGGAAAACCGCAACGGTGTGGCCGCAGGGTTTGGTGCGCAAGGCATGAAGCGCGCTGCGATGGAAACGCTGCTCGCCGATGTGCGCAAACGTGGCATGGCGCGCGTGATGGGTGAGCCTATCCCCGGAATCAATGCCATTTGTGCTCCCGTATTCGAGCACACAGGCGCAATTCGGCTGGGCATTACGGCCATAGGACCGGCAGGCAACTTTGACGCTGGCTGGCAGGGTGAGATCGCCCACAAAGTACTCGCTTGCGCGCAAGAGATCTCCAGACGGCTCGGATACGAAGCCTGAGTACTCGCACAAGCGGCGGCAACATCCATCGCCCGAATCCGGTAAGATTTCCACAAACCTCGCGCCGGAGACCTGCCTCAATGAAATCCCGTTTGTTCAGTCTTATCTTCACCGTCATCGCCTTTCCAGCCAGTGCCACCGAGTGGCAGCTGATCTCGGAAACCAATGAACCCGGCAAAGTTATCAGCTGGTATGTGGATATGGGCAGCATCGTTCATGAAGATGACTACATGCGCGCATTTCTCCGCACGAGCTGGTCTACCCCGCAATATGCACCGGATAACACGGTTTATCAGTCATCCACCTACATCAACTATTTCGACTGCGATACCCGCAGCATTGCATTTACGGCCAATATCTACTATCGCTCCGAAGATCCCGTCGGCAAGCCCGTGCATGAGGAGCCCGAAGTGGCACTGGAAAAGCTGCGCTTTCAACAGGTCAAGCCAGGCTCTGCAGGTGACGCTCGTGTTGAGTTTGTCTGCAAATTCCGCTCAAAGAATTTCATGACACAACGACCCATCGTCGACGATCAGGGCTGAAGCGTATCTCTATTGGTCCGGACGGGTCAATGACTTGTCTAAGAACGAAGGCATGCAAAGTCCCAGAAGGCTGGAAATTCGCTAAGCAACACAGACGAAAAAAAACCGCAGACGAAGCTGCGGCTTTTTTTACGGCGATGAATACTCAGACGCGACGCTTGTATTCACCCGTCCGGGTGTCAATTTCAATCTTGTCGCCTTGTCCGACAAACAAAGGCACTGAAACTTCAAAGCCGGTGGCGGTCTTCGCAGGCTTGAGTACCTTGCCCGAGGTGTCACCTTTGACTGCTGGCTCGGTGTAGGTAATTTCACGAACCACCGTTGTCGGCAATTCAACCGAGATGGCTTTTTCGTTGTAGAACACGACTTCGCATGCCATGCCGTCTTCCAGATAGTTAATCGCGTCGCCAAGATTTTCGGCTTCGACTTCATACTGGTTGTATTCGGCGTCCATGAACACATACAGTGGATCGGCAAAATACGAGTAAGTGGCTTCCTTGCGATCGAGAACGACCATGTCGAATTTATCGTCGGAGCGGTACACAGCTTCCTGACCAGCATCGGTCAGCAGGTTTTTCATTTTCATCTTGACCACAGAAGCATTGCGGCCAGACTTGGAAAATTCGGTTTTGACAATCACCATGGGCTCGCCTGAGACCATGACAACATTACCGATACGGATTTCTTGTGCGGTTTTCATAATAGGCAGGCGTAAAAGTTCGGAATACAGAGCGCGCTGGCACGTAACTATCGTTGTTTGAAGCCGAGCGCACAGACAAAAGCCGGCGGATTTTACCTGATTTTGCGGGCAAACCCGAGCAAACGGGATGCGAGATCAGACTGATTGCCCAGCTGCCCGGCCCAGGCACCCGCATGAACCAAGCACCGCGGCAGTGCGCTGACAAGTGCAGGCCAGTCGCTTGCGGCCTGCGTTTTACCATTCCATCGATGCCAAGCCGCTTCAAGCAGCGCTGCCAGATCATCGTCAAACGTCGCAAGGTAACGGCGCAGAAAAGCCTCTTGCTTGACATGATGGGCGCCTTCCGCCTGCTCGTAGAGCTGCCAGATGAAAGGCTGGCCAGCCCATTGCGCGCGTACAGCACTATCCTCACCCCGCACAAAATTCAAATCACAACTCCACAACAAGCGATCGTAATCGTCCGGCTCAAGAAATGGCAAGGCCTGCACACGCACTGCACCTGCCGCCAATACTTCACAACCTTCAGGCAGGCCACCCGGAAAAACACACAACACCGGTGGGCCATCGTGCAAGGCCTTCAGTAATTCACCCAGCGGCGCTGAGGGGTAGCAAAACACCGAAAGCAGCACCTCCGCGGATTCAAGCGCAATACCCAGTCGCGCTAGAAAAGCATCGCGGGCCGTGGCATCGAAGGCGTGTCGCTCTGCCAGTAAATGCTGCTCTCTGATCAAACCACCAGAACGGAGATCAAAGCCGGGAAAGAAAAAGTAACGCGTGAGTGGCAAGCTGGGATGGGGTGATGGCAGACCATGATGTTCGTCTACCCAGGCTTCAGCAGAGAGGTACTCGAGATTGATCCATACCGGCGGACTGCGCATTGCTGCCATCGCCGTCAATTGCGCTGCCGGCATCCGGCATCCAAACGCTTCGATAACAAGATCAGCCGGCTGGTGCGGCGTTGTCTCCGCATCCCATGTGCGTACGGTGAATCCGTCTAAGCGCTGCGTTGACAAATCAAGCTGCAACGCAGGTCGCAGCGCCGCAAGCCGTGTAAGATCATCAATCCATAAGGTCGCGGCGAGTCCATACTCGGCGAGCGAGCGCGCCAGACGCCAGCAAACGCCCGCATCACCGTAATTGTCGATCACCTGACAATAGATATCGACTGTATTAAGTTCTCGCATAACACCTGGCATGTAGATAACGATATCTGCTGACGGTTGCGCGACGCTGCCGTCAGTCCCATTCCAGTTTCGGATAGAGCATCGTTGCATTACGACGGTTGGCGGAATCAAACAATTTCCACTGACTGCGCTCCGAACTCGCGGCTGACTCAATCGCCGCCTGCATGGATTTTCCCTCTGCAATACTTTGCTTCAAATCTTTCACCAAAGTCTGCAGATACTGTCGCTGCTTTGCCAGCGCAGCATTCTTGTCAATCACGATGGGACCGTGGCCGGGAATGACTCGAGCCGCCAGTGTGTCGGACAACGCATCCATCACACTCAGCCAGCCAGCCACATCGCCATCAATCGATGGTGTGCGATCCACAAACAACAAATCACCCAGCCACCAACTGCGAGTACGTTCATCCATCACGCTAAGATCATGATCGGTATGCGCAATCGACCATGCCTTGAGCAGTAACCGTCGATTACCGAGATCAATCACACGCTCGGCAGCAACGGTGTGTGTTGATGCGACGATGCGACTGCCTGCCGCTGCATCACCCAGCATGGTCTTAATGTTAGCTTCGTACATCTCTGCGCGCGAACGCATCGCAGGTGGCAGCTTTACATGACCAACGAATTCTACGTTGTCCTGTTCAAAGGCTGCATTACCGAAAATGTGATCGGAATGCACATGCGTATTGATCACATAGCGAATGGGTTTTTGCGTGCGTGTGCGTATGGCTTCACGTAGCGCGAGTCCGACCAAATAACTGCCACCGCTGTCGATAACGGCTACCGCGTCGTCACCGATGATGAAGCCGATATTGGCAATATCGCCATGATAGTGGTCGCCGAATTCTTCATGCACGCCCTGATGTACAAACACACCGGGGGCGATTTCTTCCACGGGTAACGGCGATGATCCGGCCCAGCCGGACTGCAAGGCAAAACAGAAAAAAATCAGCGATGCCAAGCAGCGCATCGCTCAGGACTCCGCAACGATCTGTCGCAATGCCTGCTCGAACGCTTCCGGTGGCTGGCCGCCCTGCACCAGATAACGATCATTGATGATCACCGCCGGCACGGAATGTATGCCCTGAGACAGATAGAACTGCTGCTGTTGACGAACTTCATCGCGCAAGCTATCGGTATTCAGAATCTCGGTTGCCTGCGCCACATCCAGTCCTGCTTGTTCAACAGCTGACAGCAGTACATCATGACTCGAAGGGTCAGCGCCCTCCGAAAAATACGCGGACAACAAGCGCCATTTCAATCGGCGCTGC
>JAIXYM010000088.1 GCA_027490255.1 Oxalobacteraceae bacterium
AGCACCATGCGCTCAAAACAGGCACTGACACTCGAAGACGTCAAAAAAATCGCGGCCGCCGCCGAGAAAGAAGCGCTGACTCACAAGTGGGCAGTAACGATTGCGATCGTAGATGACGGTGGCAATCTCTTGTGGCTGCAGCGGCTGGATGGCGCGGCACCGGTATCGGCTTCCATTGCGCCTTCGAAGGCGCGCACCGCAGCGCTGGGCGTTCGCGAGACCAAGATCTACGAAGACATCATTAACAATGGCCGTTATTCCTTCTTGTCAGCGCCGAATATTAATGGCTTGCTCGAAGGCGGCGTGCCGGTTTTAGTGGCCGGCGACTGCGTGGGCGCGGTTGGCGTTTCCGGCGTGAAATCCAACGAGGATGCCCAGATCGCCAAAGCAGGTATCGCCGCACTGGGCTTGTAAGCAGGTACTTCGCTGTATTGCGGCACGGCAGGCCGAGGTTGCCCGGGGATAGCGCTTCACGCTATAATCGCAAGGTTTAACCAAATCAGCCCGCCGCCCGCGTAAAACTACCGATACCCACCAGCTTCGCCCGATATTCGCACGCCCATAGGCGGCTTGCGGATGCCAAAAGGTAAGGCCGGATTCCGTTGTGGCGGCACAAAACAGGAGTCTCTCTTGCCGCCATTTTTAACGGCTAACACGCAGCCGGCCTTCCTAGCACTCGCGGACGGCACGGTGTTTCAAGGATTGTCCATTGGCGCTGCTGGCCACACCAGTGGAGAAGTGGTTTTCAATACGGCAATGACGGGGTATCAGGAAATCCTGACCGATCCCAGCTATAGCCGCCAGATCGTTACCCTGACTTACCCCCATATTGGTAATACCGGCGTCAATCCCGAGGACGTCGAATCCGACCGTATCCACGCCGCTGGCCTAGTGATCCGCGATTTGCCACTGCTGGTCTCCAACTTCCGCGCCACGCAGAGCCTGCCCGATTATCTGAAATCCCAAAATATCGTTGCCATTGCGGATATTGACACCCGCAAGCTGACGCGCGTACTGCGGGAAAAAGGTGCGCAGAGTGGCGCAATCGTTGCTGGTCCTAAAGCAACTGCCAAGGCGGCACTCGATCACGCTCGAGGCTTCCCGGGTCTATCGGGTATGGATCTGGCCAAAGTTGTCTCTACCACCAAGTCGTATGCATGGACGCAGACCGAATGGCAGCTGGGGCAGGGTTATGGCTCGCTTGATGCCCCGAAATTTCATGTCGTCGCATTTGATTACGGTGTGAAGTACAACATCCTGCGCATGCTGGCCTCACGCGGCTGCAAAGTCACTGTCCTGCCAGCGCAATCAACAGCGGCCGATGCAATGGCGCTCAAGCCTGACGGTATTTTTCTGTCGAACGGCCCGGGAGATCCTCAGCCGTGCGACTACGCGATTGCGGCCTCACGTGAACTGATCGAAGCAGGGTTGCCTACCTTTGGCATCTGCCTCGGCCATCAGATTATGGCGCTGGCCAGTGGCGCAAAAACGCTGAAAATGAAATTCGGCCATCACGGTGCCAATCATCCGGTGCAGGATCTTGATACCAAACAAGTGATGATCACCTCGCAGAATCATGGTTTTGCTGTCGATCCCGACACGCTGCCTTCCAATTGCCGCGTCACGCATATTTCTTTGTTTGACGGGTCGCTGCAAGGATTCGAGCGTACCGACCGTCCTGCATTCTGCTTTCAGGGACATCCCGAGGCATCACCCGGTCCGCATGACATCGCCCCTTTGTTTGACCGTTTCGTGGCGATGATGGAGAAACACAAAAATGGCTAAGCGTACCGATATCAAAAGCATCCTCATCATTGGTGCCGGTCCGATCATCATCGGTCAGGCCTGTGAATTCGATTATTCCGGCGCGCAAGCTTGCAAGGCTTTGCGCGAGGAAGGCTACAAAGTCATTCTGGTCAACAGCAATCCAGCCACCATCATGACCGACCCCGAGATGGCGGACGTGACTTACATTGAGCCCATCACCTGGCAAGTGGTTGAGCGGATCATCGACAAGGAACGTCCAGATGCGATCCTGCCCACGATGGGTGGACAGACAGCACTGAATTGCGCCCTCGATCTGTGGCGTAACGGCGTACTGGATAAATACAAGTGCGAGCTGATCGGCGCCACGCCCGAAGCGATCGACAAAGCGGAAGATCGCTCCAAGTTCAAGGATGCGATGACCAAAATCGGCCTGGGTTCCGCGCGTTCCGGTATCGCTCACTCGATGGAAGAAGCTTGGGTCGTACAAAAAGAGGTGGGTTTCCCTACGATTATTCGCCCGTCCTTCACCATGGGTGGGTCAGGGGGCGGTATTGCCTATAACGCCGAAGAGTTCGAAGCTATTTGTAAGCGGGGCCTTGAGGCATCGCCGACTAATGAGTTACTGATTGAAGAGTCGCTCCTTGGCTGGAAAGAATATGAAATGGAAGTCGTTCGCGACAAGAACGATAACTGCATCATCGTCTGCTCTATCGAAAATCTTGACCCCATGGGTGTGCATACCGGTGACTCGATCACTGTCGCGCCTGCGCAAACGCTGACTGATAAGGAATATCAGATCATGCGTAACGCATCGCTGGCGGTGCTGCGTGAAATTGGTGTTGATACCGGCGGTTCGAATGTGCAGTTTTCTGTCAATCCCAAAGATGGCCGGATGATTGTGATTGAAATGAATCCGCGTGTCTCGCGCTCTTCTGCGCTGGCGTCCAAGGCAACGGGTTTCCCGATTGCGAAAGTCGCGGCCAAACTCGCCGTTGGCTTTACGCTCGATGAATTGCGTAACGAAATCACGGGTGGTGCGACACCGGCATCGTTCGAGCCTTCGATCGACTATGTTGTCACCAAAATTCCCCGTTTTGCATTCGAAAAATTTCCGACTGCAGATAGCCATCTGACCACGCAAATGAAATCGGTGGGTGAAGTGATGGCGATTGGTCGCACTTTCCAGGAATCTTTCCAGAAAGCGCTGCGCGGTCTCGAGGTCGGCGTCGATGGCATGAATGAAAAAACCACCGACCGTGAAGTCATCGAAGAAGAGTTAGGTGAGCCCGGACCAGAGCGTATTTGGTATGTGGGTGATGCATTTGCTCAGGGCTTTACGCTGGAAGAAGTGCATCAACTGACTTCGATTGATCCCTGGTTTCTCGCGCAGATCAAGGAAATCGTTGATATTGAATTGTGGCTGGAAAAACAGACGATCAAAGCGCTGGACAAGGACACGCTGCTGGCGCTCAAGCGCAAGGGTTTCTCGGATCGCCGTATGGCCAAGCTGCTCAAAGTCGAAGACCGCGAGATTCGCAAGCTGCGGCGCATGATGAATGTGCGTCCGGTCTACAAGCGCGTTGACACCTGTGCCGGTGAATTCGCAACGGGTACGGCTTATATGTATTCGACCTATGAAGAAGAGTGCGAATCACGGCCTACCGATCGTAAAAAAATCATGGTGCTGGGCGGCGGACCAAACCGCATCGGGCAGGGTATCGAATTCGATTACTGCTGCGTGCATGCGGCCTTCGCGATGCGCGAAGATGGTTATGAAACCATCATGGTCAACTGTAATCCCGAGACTGTTTCCACTGACTATGACACATCGGATCGTTTGTACTTCGAGCCGCTGACCTTGGAAGATGTGCTCGAGATCGTTGACAAAGAAAAGCCCGTGGGTGTGATCGTTCAGTATGGTGGGCAGACACCGCTAAAGCTTGCGCTGGATCTGGAAGCGAATGGCGTACCGATTATTGGTACCTCGCCCGACATGATTGATGCCGCCGAAGACCGTGAGCGTTTCCAGAAACTTCTGAACGAACTGGGTCTGCGTCAGCCACCTAATCGCACCGCTCGCACCGAAGAAGAAGCACTGAAGCTCGCGCAAGAGATCGGCTACCCGCTGGTGGTGCGGCCTTCCTATGTGCTGGGTGGTCGTGCGATGGAAATCGTTCATGAGCAGCGTGATTTGGAGCGATACATGCGCGAGGCGGTGAAGGTATCGAACGATTCTCCCGTTCTGCTGGACCGTTTTCTCAATGATGCGATTGAGGTTGATGTCGATTGTTTGTCAGATGGTGAGCGCACCTTTATTGGTGGCGTGATGGAGCATATTGAACAGGCAGGCGTGCATTCCGGTGATTCGGCATGCTCGTTGCCGCCGTATTCGCTGTCCAAAGCTACTGTCGATGAAATCAAACACCAGACTGCGCTGATGGCCAAAGGCCTCAATGTCGTTGGCTTGATGAATGTGCAGTTCGCGGTACAGCAGCAGGAAATAGATGGCGTATTGAAGGATGTGGTGTTTGTTCTCGAAGTTAATCCGCGTGCATCTCGCACGGTGCCGTACGTGTCTAAAGCTACCGGTCTGCAGCTGGCCAAGATTGCAGCGCGCTGCATGGTGGGTCAGTCGTTGGATAGTCAGGGCATCAAGACGGAAGTTCATCCACCGTATTTCAGCGTCAAAGAGGCGGTCTTCCCCTTCGTGAAGTTCCCTGGTGTTGACACCATTCTGGGCCCCGAAATGAAATCTACGGGTGAAGTGATGGGCGTGGGCCGTACCTTTGGTGAGGCCTTTGTTAAATCGCAGCTGGGAGCCAGTGTGCGTTTGCCCGAGTCAGGCAAGGTGTTTTTGTCGGTTAAAAATAGTGACAAGCCACGCGCTGTTGAGATCGCCCGCGATCTGGTTAGCATTGGTTTCTCGGTGGTGGCCACGAAGGGAACGGCATCGGCTATTGCCGCAGCCGGCGTACCGGTCACGACGGTCAATAAGGTTGCCGAGGGGCGTCCGCATATCGTCGACATGATCAAGAACAACGAGATTGCTCTGGTCGTCAACACGGTGGAAGAAAAGCGTACCGCGATCAATGACTCTCGCACCATACGTACATCTGCACTGGCTGCGCGCGTGACCACCTACACCACGATTGCCGGGGCGAAGGCTGCTGTCGAGGGTATGGCGCATTTGCGCGAGCTGCATGTGTACGATTTGCAAAGCATGCACGCCTCGCTGCAATAATTTGGTTTAAACTTCGTTCATTGAACTTTTCCTACACAGAGGCTGCGTAAAAGCGCAGCCTCTGTGCTTTTATTTTTGCTAATTAAAGATCATGAGCACAGTCCCCATCACCGTCTACGGTGCACAACTGATGAAAGATGAGTTACAGCGCCTGAAGCATGTTGAGCGCCCCGCCGTCATTAACGCCATCTCGGAAGCCCGGGCACAGGGCGATCTGTCGGAAAATGCGGAGTACGACGCTGCCAAGGAGCGGCAAAGCTTCATCGAGGGTCGTATCGCTGAACTCGAAGGCAAGTTGTCCGCAGCGCAGATCATCGACCCCAAGCTGCTTGATGCTGAGGGCCGGGTGGTGTTTGCCTCCACCGTGACGCTGGAAGATCTCAAATCCGGTGATGAGGTGACTTATCAGATCGTCGGCGATGATGAAGCTGACCTGAAACATTCGAAGATCTCGATCAGCTCACCGATAGCGCGGGCATTGATCGGCAAATATGCAGGCGATGAAGTTGAGGTACAGGCGCCCGGTGGCGTGCGTGAGTACGAGATCATCGAAGTGAAATACATCTGAGATCCAGCCAGACGATGCGGGCTTATTTGCTGACACACGCACGCACGCTGCTGGTCACACTGTGGGCTGGCAGCCTGTGGACGGTGGGTTATCTGGCAGCGCCGCTGTTTTTTGCGACCCTGCCCGATCGCACCCTGGCTGGCACCATTGCCGGCACCTTGTTCCGGGCCGAGGCCTGGTTGTCACTGGTGTGCGGCATTCTGCTGTTGGTCATCTTCCGCACTGACACACATCTTCCTTCGCGCAAGACCTGCACACGTATCGTGATCGGAATGCTTTTGTGTGTGGTGATCGGTTACTTCGCGCTGCAGCCATTCATGGCCGAGATTCGTGCCGCCGCGGCGAATAATGGCGGTGTGATGGATGAAATCTTGCGCGCCCGCTTTCGGATGCTGCACGGTGTGGCTAGCATGATTTATTTTCTGCAGAGCGCGCTTGCGGTCGCGTTGATCATCAAAATCCGTATCTAAGTAGCCTCGTATATTTCATTGTCAAAGTTAGTCGATGGTTCACGAAACCCGCTGGATCCCGGCCTGCGCCGGGATGACGATTTTCAGGCCAACAGCTCTTCAAACATCATCCCGGCGCAGGCCGGGATCCAGCGTCGCTCAATGTTTTTCAGATGATTTTGACAATTAAAAGTAGGAAACTGCTTAATTTAGAAAGTTTTTGATTTCAGTTCCAAAGTCAAGGCTGACGTTTTTGGCTTTGCCTGTTCTCGCAATATAGTGCATCTGCGCTATGGTTCTGTTCAGAATTTTTCGCTAAGTTCAAAGCTCCTTATTTTTCCGGGGGCAGAGATGTCCATCTCATTTTCCTTCCCTTTGCCGAATAAAAATTCGGTAATGAATCAACCGGTTGGCGTAGATGTCCTGAATCTTGGAGCGCAATCTCCGTCTGCAAGAGATCCTCTTGCGTTAGATGTGCTCTACATTACCTCGAGCGAAGATTTTCTTGATGATATCTCAAAAAATCTGAAATACAAGGCAGAAAAATTAAATGTGCCTATGGAGATTTTATATGTGGAACAAATCAAAGGGCGCGATAAAAAAGAAAAAATTTCTGATTTAGAAAATCAGATCAGATATTTTCATGAAAACGGAAAGATAGATGAAAAAACCCAAATAATTATTCTTGTTCATGGTTCTATTAGTGAAGGTCCGCATGAATTATCAAATAAAAAAAATGATTTTTCTATAAGTACCGTGGAGATAGTGGATTTAATTAGAAAATCAAAAATGTCTGACAAGACAAATGTCAAGTCTGATGCGTGGGAGGGCACTATTCATATAGGTGCCTGTGGATCTGGAAGAGCAGGCCCGGATCTAAAAGAAAATTCTGGAATGAATCTGCTGTACGCTGGGAAAAACATGAAATTGGGTATTGATAGCGAGGCAATATTTTCTGAATTTATTGGAATGCTGGGAGAGTGCCGAAAGGATGCGCATAAAAACCTTTTTCCTACAACGCAACAATTTTATGATGCTGCAGGAAAAATAAGCGGAGAAAAAATTTCTCTATCAGGCAGAGGTAATCTTTGCCACATTCGATCAACCTATTTGCCTCTTCCTACCGACTTGGTTCGGCAGGATGTCGTTGATAAACTGGAAAAATCACTGACTGCAAAATTGATACATGGAAAAGCCAGTACGGTAAAAAAAATAACTGAACTCCTGGGGCGTTTACTTCAAAACATTAAATTTTGTGATCCGCTGCTAACCCTTGTTCATTTTTGCGGTAATGATTTTGAAGAAAAATTAAAGATATTGATTGAGGCGGGTGTTGATATCAATAAGCGCTTTTATAATGAAGCTACTGCTTTGCATCACGCTGTTGAAAATGGAAAAAAGAAAGAGGCGCTTTTACTTATTAAATATGGCGCGAATATCGAGGCGAAAAATAAATTTGGAGAAACACCTCTTTCTACCGCAATTCGTTCGGGCGATGTTGAAATGTTGGGATGCCTAATGAGTGCGGGTGCAGACATTGGTGTCTTTGACCGAGATGGAAATTCTGCTTTACATGTCGCGTGTCAAAAAAATAATAAGGATTTGATTGAGCGGCTTCTCGAAAAAGGGGCTTCTGCTTTTGCGGAAAATTATGCAGAACGCTCTGCTTTGCAAAATTTGATGTCAGCAAAGCGTTCGGATATCGTCGATTTAATTCTGG
Organism: Oxalobacteraceae bacterium; assembly: GCA_027490255.1. GTDB lineage: Bacteria > Pseudomonadota > Gammaproteobacteria > Burkholderiales > Burkholderiaceae_D > Pernthalerella. Next base: position 7,746 of record JAIXYM010000088.1, read on the forward strand.
CTAAGTCACCGCAAAGTAATTTCTCCGAAATGGAGTCTTACGATAAGGCTTTGTTTTCTGCAATATCGGAAAATGCGCCGCAAATTTTCCGTACGCTGATTCAAGGAATTCCAAATAAGCAAAATGCTTTATCTAGTGTATTCAAATTATTGATAAAAGAGATAACAGAGAATAATGAAATTAATCAATTTGATTCTATTTTATTTGGTCAGCATAAAGTTGCGATGAATATTTTGGTGAGGTTCATGCTTGAATCAAATGACAGCATGCCAGATTATTTCCAGGATTATTTAATGAGTTTTCTGGGAGTCAGGTATGAGGAATATTTGCCAGTCATTCTTGCCATTCCTAACTTAGGAGAGAAATGGTCTTCTGATCTTGAAATGCTCAGAGATGTATTTGCCGATATGGGCCGCACGGAGGTCAGCGATTTGTTCGGGGCAGCGATAACGCTCAAATCAAAATTGAGCGAAAGAATTGATCGTGACCTCTTCCAGTTGTTTCAGGTTGATGAGGGCGGATTAACACCATTTCAAAGGGCGTGCCGTTCCGGAAATATCGCAGAGCTGATTATCCTCGACCAAGTGACGCCTAACTTCAAATTTTCCAAGACGTCCGATGGCAAGTCCGCTTTGATGCTGGCATGTGAGGCCAATTCCGTAGAGGTGGTTAACTGGTTACTGGATAAGGGGAGCGATCGCGATTCGCGCGATGGCCTAGGAAAAACGGTACTTGACTATGCAATTGAGACAGGCAACGCAGAAATCGAACATGCGATCCGTACTCGTTTTGGCTTTGCCAGCTAATTTGAGTTTCTAAAGGCGTTATTCAGTTATCGAAAGGCCTTGATTGAGACTTTATGGCCTTATGCGCCTGAAGCGCGTTTTTTCTTGCTGGTTTGTCTGACCTTCGCCCGCTTGATGTTCCCGCCGGCGGTCACTCGCTCATTCCCTTTAACCATCACTTTGGTGATGGTGGGTTTTTTGGTCGGGTTGGTCTTGACGATCACAACCTCGCGCAGTCCTTTGCCGCGCGTGGTTTTGGATTCTTTTGTGATCTCTTTTTTGGGTCGGTAAATGACCAGTAATTTACCGATATGCTGAACAGGCGCGGCACCCAGATCGGCGCAAATGGTCTCGTAGTGGCCGACACGTGCATCACGGTCATCACCGAGTACGCGGATTTTGATCAGGCCATGTGAATTCAGGCTGGCATCAATTTCCTTCATGACGGCGGGGGTGAGGCCACTATCGCCAATCATTACAACTGGATCAAGGCCATGGGCCTGTGAGCGCAAATCACTGCGTTGGGCGGGTGTAAGTTTCAGCATGAGCGACTTTCAAAAGCGGTATTCTACGTGAATGTCAAAAAACAAAGTCAATAAGAACTGGCTGCACGGCCATATCAACGATCCCTATGTGAAGCTGGCCCAGAAAGAGGGATTCCGCGCTCGGGCAGCCTTCAAGCTGCAGGAGATTGACGAAGAGGAGAAGCTGATTCGGCCCGGTCAGGTCATCGTGGACTTGGGATGTACACCGGGCAGCTGGGCCCAGTACGCGCGTCGCAAGCTGGCGGGCAAGGAGGGTGGTGGCATCCACGGCACCATTATTGGCCTCGATATGCTTCCAATGGAGCCGGTGGCAGATGTCCATTTCATCCTGGGGGATTTCCGCGAACAATCCGTCTTGGATGAGCTCGAAGTCGCAGTCAGCGGCCGCAAGCTCGATCTGGTGCTCTCCGATATGGCGCCCAACCTGACTGGCATTGGCGCCACGGACGCTGCCCGGGTCGAGAATATTATCGATCTGGCATTAGATTTTGCCTGTGCGCATTTGAAACCTTCGGGGTGCTTGCTCGTCAAATGTTTCAATGGCAGTGGGTATAGCCAGATCGTCGAAAAATTTCGTCAGACCTTCAAGACGGTCAGCTCGAAGAAGCCCAAGGCTAGCCGGGATAAATCCTCGGAAATATTCCTTCTGGGAAGAGGTCTGCGGAACCCCGGCTGAGGCGGTCCTGCCAGTCGAACTTAAGCCTTGAAGAATCAGGGGCTTAGCCCCATATCCTTGCTAGCAAGGTCCGGTTATTGCGAGTAGAATTTACCGGCAGACAAAAGCCGCAGAGCAGGCGGCATCCAAGGAGTCCTCGTGAACAACATGTTTTCCAAAGCCGCCATCTGGGTCGTGATCGCCCTGGTGCTATTTACCGTCTTCAAGCAGTTCGATGAACGCGGTATTGGTGGTGGCGCAACACCGATTCCTTATTCCGATTTCCTCGATGAGGTCAAAGCCCAGCGCATTCGAGAGGCGACCATTGAAGATCGCACCATCATCGCGATTACGAATGACGGCAAAAAAATCAAAGCCACTACGACCAATCTGGATCGTGGTTTGATCGGCGATCTCGTCAATAACGGCGTGAAGTTTGATGTAAGACAGCCTGAGCCACCTTCTTTCCTGTCGCAAGTCTTTATCTCCTGGTTCCCGATGCTTCTGCTCATCGGCGTATGGATTTTCTTCATGCGTCAAATGCAGGGTGGCGGCAAGGGCGGTGCTTTCTCGTTCGGTAAATCCAAAGCGCGCATGTTGGATGAAAACCAAAACGCAGTGACTTTTGCGGATGTTGCTGGTTGCGATGAGGCCAAAGAAGAAGTTTCCGAACTGGTTGACTTCCTGCGCGACCCGACCAAATTTCAAAAGCTCGGTGGACGCATTCCGCGCGGTGTGTTGATGGTGGGCCCGCCGGGTACCGGTAAGACATTGCTGGCGCGTGCGATTGCTGGCGAAGCGAAGGTCCCTTTCTTCACCATCTCCGGCTCTGACTTTGTTGAGATGTTTGTGGGTGTTGGTGCATCTCGTGTACGTGACATGTTCGAGAATGCGAAAAAACATTCGCCTTGCATTATTTTTATCGATGAAATTGATGCAGTGGGTCGTCATCGCGGTGCCGGTACGGGCGGCGGTAACGATGAACGTGAGCAGACCCTGAACCAGTTGCTCGTTGAGATGGACGGGTTTGAAGCCAATGCTGGTGTGATCGTGATCGCAGCAACCAACCGCTCCGACGTTCTGGACAAGGCGCTGCTGCGCCCGGGCCGTTTCGATCGTCAAGTGATTGTGGGTCTGCCAGACATTCGCGGTCGCGAACAGATTCTCAATGTCCACATGCGCAAGGTGCCGATCGCACCGGATGTCAAGGCTGACATCCTCGCGCGTGGCGCTCCGGGCTTCTCGGGTGCCGATCTCGCCAATCTCGTCAATGAGGCGGCACTGTTTGCAGCGCGGCGCAACAAGCGTCTGGTCGAGATGCAGGATTTCGAAGATGCGAAAGACAAGATTGTCATGGGACCCGAGCGCAAATCGGCCGTCATGCGCGAAGAGGAGCGCCGCAACACCGCATATCACGAGTCTGGTCATGCGGTGGTTGCCAAGCTCTTGCCTAAGGCCGATCCCGTGCATAAAGTCACCATCATGCCGCGCGGATTTGCGCTGGGACTCACTTGGCAGCTGCCCGAGCATGACCGAGTGAATATGTACAAGGACAAGATGCTCGAAGAAATCTCGATCCTATTTGCGGGTCGTATTTCCGAAGAGATTTTCATGAATCAAATGTCAACCGGCGCCTCCAACGACTTCGAGCGTGCAACTAAACTCGCACGCGCGATGGTGACACGCTACGGTATGTCCGAGACGCTGGGCACCATGGTGTATGAGGACACGGATCAGGATTCCTACTTTGGCCGCATGTCTGCTAAAACCGTCTCCGAGGCCACGCAGCAAAAAGTGGACTTGGAAATACGCAGCATTCTCGACGAGCAGTACGCGCTCTCGCGAAGTCTGCTTGAGCGCAACAAGGACAAAGTCGAGATGATGGCCAAGGCCTTGCTCGAGTGGGAAACCATTGATGCCGATCAAATCAACGACATCATGGCAGGCAAGGAGCCACGCCCACCCAAAGCCGGTTCACCACCGCCTAAAGCGAGTGGTGGTGCCAGTGATGGTGGCGTAGAGCCAGCCGCAGCACCCGCCTGATGCGCGACCGTTCTTCTTGACCCGACGGGGTGGGGAGTAATCCTCACCCCGTTTGTTCATCTTCTTGCTCCTTTGCTCAATTGCCCGTGCTGAACCTGCCCGCCGATCACCTGCTCTGTGGACGCTATCGTTTGCCGATCGCCGGTGCAAATTTTCACCCGCTGGTCATGGGCATCCTGAATTTCACGCCGGATTCTTTTTCTGATGGTGGACAGTTCGCTTCACTGGATCTGGCCATCACACATGCCGAGCAGATGATCGCCGATGGTGTAGATATCATCGACATCGGTGGTGAATCGACTCGTCCCGGTGCCGCCGCTGTATCGGTAGAAGAAGAATTGCGTCGCATCATGCCCCTGGTCTACGCCTTGCGTGACTGCGGCAAACCACTCTCTGTCGATACTCGCCGCCCGGAAGTCATGCGGGAAGTGATTCAGGCGGGCGTTGACATGATCAATGATGTCGAAGGGTTTCGGGCCGAGGGGACCTTACGCTTGCTCAGTGAGAGCGACTGTGCTTTATGTATCATGCACATGCAAGGGCAGCCGCAGACGATGCAGCACACGCCGCATTATGATGATGTGGTCGCTGAAGTCGGCGAGTTTTTGCGCGAGCGTGCCGCTGCTGCCATGCAGGAAGGTATAGACCGTCGGCGTTTATGCATCGACCCGGGTTTTGGTTTCGGAAAAAATCTGAGTCACAATCTGACTTTGCTCAGGTCACTCAGCGATATGCAGTCGGCAGTCGGTCTGCCTGTACTGGCCGGGTTGTCTCGCAAGAGCATGATTGGTACCCTAACTGGCCGTGCGGCAGAGCAGCGACTCGCAGGCAGCATAGGGGCTGCGTTGGCTGCAGTCATGCAGGGCGCGCGTATCGTACGCGTGCATGATGTGGCCGAAACTGTAGATGCAATCAAAGTGTGGCAAGCCGCCATGAACCCAGAGCAGCCTGCCCCGCAAAACTGAAACAACAAGAGATCACATGGCACGACAATATTTCGGTACAGACGGCATACGTGGTGAAGTGGGTGTTTCGCCCATCACACCCGATTTCGTCATGCGTCTGGGCTATGCCGCCGGCAAGGTGCTGGCACAGGCAGAATCCGCTGGCGCTAATCGTTCTACCGTCCTGATTGGCAAGGACACACGGATTTCCGGCTACATGCTCGAAGCCGCACTTGAGGCAGGTTTTTCTGCGGCCGGTGTCGATGTCATGTTGGCGGGCCCTATGCCAACTCCGGCAGTTGCTTATTTGACGCGCGCGCTCAGACTCTCGGCCGGTGTGGTGATCTCGGCTTCGCATAATCCTTTTCAGGACAACGGCATCAAATTTTTCTCTGCCCAAGGAAATAAGCTGCCGGATGCGGTTGAGCTGGCCATCGAAGCTGCGCTTGAGTTGCCGATGTCTTGCGTCCGCTCGGACAAGCTAGGCAAAGCCCGCCGCCTCGACGATGCGCGTGGACGTTATATCGAATTCTGCAAAAGTACCTTCCCTAACGAACTCGACCTGCGCGGTCTGAAGCTTGTTATCGATTGCGCGCATGGCGCTGCGTATCACATTGCGCCCGATGTTTTCCATGAACTCGGTGCGGAAGTCATCGCCATCGGCAATCAGCCCAACGGATTTAATATCAATGATGGCCACGGTGCTACCGAGCCCGCAACACTGGCTGCGGCAGTTCAGGCCCATCGCGCTGATCTTGGCATTGCGCTCGATGGCGATGCCGATCGCCTGATCATGGCCGATGCCAGCGGTCGCATCTTCAATGGCGACGAGTTGTTGTATGTGATGGTCAAAGACCGGCTAGCAAACGGGGGTATTGACGGTGCAGTCGGTACCTTGATGACCAACATGGCCGTCGAGGCCGCCTTGGGCGAAATGGGGGTGGGATTTGCCCGCGCAAAGGTGGGTGACCGTTATGTGCTCGAGCTCCTGCAGGAGCGCGGCTGGCAAGTCGGCGGGGAAGGATCCGGACATTTGTTGGCCCTTGATAAGCACACAACCGGGGATGGCATTATCTCGGCGCTGCAGATTTTGTCGGCGCTGCGGCGTAGCGGTACTACGCTCGCAGCGATTACCTCAGAGCTCAGTCTCTGGCCGCAGACCTTGCTGAATGTGAAGATCAAGTCGGGATTCGACTGGCAGTCCAGCGGCGACCTGCTGAGTGCTAGAGAGCGTGCCGAGGTGGCGCTGGGGGCTTCCGGTCGCGTGCTGATTCGCCCCTCGGGCACCGAGCCTTTGTTGCGCGTGATGGTAGAGGCGCGTGATGCCAATTTGGCCCGGCGGCTCGCCGAGGATATCGCCAGCTGCATCCCCGGCTGACCTGATCGACAACAAAACCGGTCATTTTCGATCTGCATCGGTTATAATCTCGGTCTTCGGAGTGTGGCGCAGCCCGGTAGCGCACCTGCTTTGGGAGCAGGGGGTCCAAGGTTCGAATCCTTGTACTCCGACCAATTAAAAAAACGGGTTGTCATTGACAACCCGTTTTTCATTTCGCAATATCGCTGAATCAATCCTGCAATACCGACTGCCCATAGCTCAGCTGGATAGAGCAACGGCCTTCTAAGCCGTAGGTCGCACGTTCGAGTCGTGCTGGGCAGGCCACTCAAATTAGGGTG
>JAIXYM010000145.1 GCA_027490255.1 Oxalobacteraceae bacterium
AGTCTTGTCTTGTTGTCCAAACGAAGGTAGGGCACTCGCAATGGTCTACCCATGCTGAAGCGACAGCTTGCGCTGCCGCAGCATCAGCCCTTGCCTTGGATGATTGAATGCAAAGATAGAGAGCTAAAACCGGAGAGGCTCAACAAAACGATGAGAAAGAAGCAATTAAATCAGTCGCCATGATTCACCAAGGACTGAACTAACGTTGAAGCAGTGCTTGTAATCAGCCTGGCGGCGTGATCCCAAGTAATTCAAAAAATTTATCCAGCGATCCTGCGGATGCACTGACATCGCGAATCATGTCCGGCAAGCTAAGCTGCCCCAATTCAATAGCGCGCTGAATCAGATACGGCGTTGGACTGTGTGGTTCGATACGTTGTAAGTAGATTGCAATAGACATGAGTGCTGCATATGCCTGCTCACGGTCTTGGATGGTATTTACGTTGAAGCTAATGTCGCTGGAAGCTGCCGAAGTCTGGACGAGTCCTTCAGTTTGGTTTACCGATGCAGCAGCACTTGCTGATTCGATCATTGGGCTGATACCAGCGGTACTGTCTAACGGTGTGGGCTCTATCGGCGGCGGCAGTTCTTTCAGCAGGCTTTGTGCAGCTTGCCGCAGGCTTGCGATGGCATCCGAAAGTTTGGAGATAGAAGGCGAGTCCGTATTTAGCTGCGTGTCCAGAAAGTTCGACAGTCTTTGTAACGTAGCCAATGCCTGATCAGAGCGAAGATTAATTTGCTGCAGCCAGTCTGCATCTGCAGCTTTTACACTCTCGCGTATTTCCCGACGATTGAGTTTTTCACCCTCTTGAGCCTTGGCATCGTCGGCGCTTGGCGCGCGTTCCCAGTCGAGCAACGTGACCGGTGTTTCGCGATGCAATACTGGGCGTAGCAGCAGAGTACTCAGCCTGAGAGTCAAAGGCAGATTAGCATTCATCCACACAAAGGGTGCGACACGACGCTCCGCATCATCATCGTCCATCGCAGGCCACGCCGTGCTCCAGTATTGCTCTGCAATTCCTACAATCAGATCCAGCCCGGCACACAGACCATCCAGACTCGAGGTACGTGTCCATGCATCGCATAACCAGGCGGCCACTTGAAAATCCTTGGTTTCCTGGTCAAGCAACTGTATGCAGGCCTGTGCGACCTTTCGCCAGTCTGCCTTGACTAGGGGTCTCTCCCATTCACCCATGGGTAATTGGGGATTGTCTTCCTCGCGAAGGCGTGCAACATCGGTGAATGCACGTTCATAGCGCATCCAACGACCAGCAGGCTCAGTGCCCACCAGGGGTGCCAGCAGTTGCTGCACAAGATCATCCAGACGATCGTCGGCCATCATCGCTCCACCAAAGGCGCGCGTTCGGGGAAAACGGCAGGCCACGGCAAGGGCGCAGTCTTGCCTGGTTCAGATAGCGTGACGCCAACAAAAACACGCACAGGTTTTGCTCGCAGCGCAGTATCTTTACTGTCGCTCTGCACGGGTATATCAAATTTCAATGCTGAGGTACGTGCGTCGGAGGCTTCCGCAACGCGTAGCAATTGCATCATCTCCAGCAGTGCCCACGGGCCATCGAAACGGAACACCACCTGCTTCCGACTAACCTCCAGATGCGCATTGTCCGGATCGGCGCGTGGTATTAGCGGCACATCGTTTGCAAATCGCAGCGTCAGCCGTATCGGATCGCCTGATTTCCAGCGTATTGGACGAGGGGGATCGCGCAGTTTCAGTGTCTGCTCACCCATCGTGATCGTCCAATCGATAATTTTGTTTCCATCGATTTCGGCATTCACATTCGTACGGAAACGCAGGCTGACATCATAGGCCGCCGGCTGTGAAGTATCGACAGGGAACAGGGGCCCGAGCAACTGTCGTACCTGTAACAACTGCGCATTGAAGTCTCGAATAGGTGCAATCGATCCTTCGGGGACGTTATTGCGTGCAAGGACTTCCGGCGAAACAACGGGCAGGCGCAACAGCAGCGCTGCGGTCTCCGACAAATCTGCGGCGCTAATGGCAGCGTACTCGCTAGCTTTGATGCCACTGCGATTGCCGATGAAAGGACGACGACCTTTGAGTACGCGATTGAATTCAGTAGCGAAGCTTGTCCATTGCTCTGTGAAAGATCGACGATCGAGAGATAAACAGCGGCGTGTGATTGCCTTGTGCAATTCCACATGACGATCCGCAAAATAATTATTGGGTCGCTTGGGCGGCTCATTAGCTTTTAGTACATTCAGACACGCATTGCTATCGAGCTCGCGGCCGAGATCGATCATGAAACGCTCCAGCTTGATGAGACTGCCTTTGGGATCTTTGGCGGTATACAAGTCGAGCTCGCGGCTGATGCTATTCCAGCGCACCAAGTCGGCATTATTGCGCATCTCTGCCGGCAGCGTGCTACGAAGTATCTGAACATTGGCAGACAGAGTCTGCATTCTGGTTAGTTGCTGATTCAGATATTCAGGAACGTCGCCGCCCGCGAACAGATTGAGCATCGAGCGCTGATCTGCCTTGCCATCCTCTGTCTCGTCAACGATCTGATAGGGCCGTTCATCCAGTAATTCCTTGTTCAGAATCTGAAGGCGGGCACTCGCGTCATTGCCCAATATAGTCTGCAGTGTGCGTGATTCGGAATCCTGACCCAGATCTTTAAGTATGGCGATCAGACGTTTGACATGTCCACTGGTGAGCTCGAACGAGGCTAATGAGTGGGTAGCCGCGTTATTGCGCAGTTCGTCACTATCCATCGGACTATAAGAGCGACTGATCAAATCCGCTAGACGCAGAGCATATTGATAATCAATGACACTGCTGGCACTTTCCTGCATTTCGACAGGGAATTTGGGTAATTCATCAACGATGAATTTTTTGTGGCTTTCTCCCAGTCGGACGGCTTTGGTCAATTGCTCATTGTCCCAGCGCAGTAGCGTGCCACGTTGCGTGGCGACCAGCGCGTCGCCGATTGCAGGGGTCATAAAGGGCTGGCTCAGGAAATGCTCGACCACCGGCAGCATCGCTTGTCGGGCTTTTGACTGGATCAGCTTTCCATTGCTGGCAACAATAATGTCACTCGCATCGCCGAACAGAGATACATAGCGCTGCCGCAGGCGTGCATGCTCCTGACGTTGCTTGCGGCGCATCTGTTCAACCAATTCGGGGCCGATCAGTTTGTTTTCGGCAAACTGCTGCAGCATTTTGTCATGTGATTCACCAAGATTGAGCGAGTCACTTACCATCCAGCCGCCATGACCCTGCGCGAGCAAAGTTTTTTGCTCCAGCAGCGCCTCGAACAATTCTTTGTATGCCGCGATCATTTCGGCACTGCTAGGATCAGCTTGTCCATCAAACAAATTAGTCACATCACTGAGCGTGGAACGAACCCGTTCTTCACTGCGTATCAGCGGGTTATCGATGAACAGCTTTTGATTCAGAGCATTCATGCCTTTGACAAAGCTGCACTGAGTAGCACGCTCAATCGCCTGCTGATCAATCAGCGAGGTTTCTCTGGCCGTTGCGGTGCGAAACAAGGTGAGACTGCCATGCAGGTCGCCCGGCAATTCCGCACCTAGCGTATCAAGTACCAGCATACGCAAGTCTCGCTGACTGTCTCGGTGCAATGATTTAAGTCTTTGGATAGCTCCTACGTCAAAGCTCAATCGATTGATTTCCTGAACATAATTTGACAACACATTAAACTCAGTGAGGTTTTCTATGACCATCGAACTGTGCAGTGGGCCTGCGGTCACCATAGCTTTATAAACGGGCGGATCGCAATCCGATGGGCCACCCGAGAGCATGTACGTCGTCGGATTGCTTGGCGCATTCGTCAGCTCAGTCGTGCGTCGATAAATCGCATGTTGTATGGTCCGCAGCCCCAGCTCTGCAAAATCCTGTTCGATACGTTTATAGGCGCGCATGAGCAAATCATCGAATATGGGCCATGAGCCTGGCATGAATGGATTGAGAAGGCCGGTCGCACCAGAGCGCACATCATCGAGCAGATGCAGCGTCCCATCATAAATACTCATGTTTTTTGTGACGCGCTTTGATTGCAACTGTTCAAGCCCAATCATCAGTGACAGTGCAGTCTTGCGATACCACTCGAAGTCGATACGCTCCCCCTTGTTGCTGGCATCGGTACGGTAGGCTTTGTCGCGGTTCAGTCCCTCAAGACCCTCAGCCAGATAAGGCAGGGTGCGGTTGAGCTGCATGTTACTAATTAGGATACCCAGACCAAAGATCAAGGGAATGCCGACGGCCACCCACCGGAATACCCGACCCAACAAGGGACGCGATAGTTTTTGGGCATGGGCGGCGCGAGAGAGTCCGAATTCTGCGAATACTTTCTCATCAAGAAAATCGCGCAAGAAAAACGGCTGATGACCGTTGCCGCTTATATAAATGCCCCGCAAGAAAAAAGGATCGTGAAAGGCATTGGGTTGCATCAGCGCTTGCAGATAATCCGCTGCGCCGGCACGCAATGCCGCTATGCGTGAGGGCAAAAGGAACAGATCTGCAGGTGCTGGTACATCAGTGTGTGAAGCAAACAGCTCCGCGCTGATGTCTGCAACATCTTGCTCGATCTGATCAAAGGCTTGTGTAGTCCAGTTGGCTTGATACATCGCCGCAGGCTGATACGGCGACGACCAGCCCAGCATGCTGTGGCGAAGCGCGTCCGGCAGCGACAAGGCCAGTGTGTCGAATCCCGGTATATCCTCGGCGCCGGAAATGACGACGTACACAGCGAAGCGCATCGCATAGCGATTTTGTGCAATCCAGATCCGGCGGCTGATGGCGTCAGCGCGCTCTTTCAGACGTTCCCGACCTTGGGGCGTACGATCCAGCAGTAAGCTCGCGGAAATCGATACGATCATGGAATCGAGCGGTCGCTGTGGTCGGTACTTGCCGCACAGTGCGACGAATTCTTCCCAGCGTTTTTCCTGGGCATCAGCACCAGTCGGATCATCGAGTTGATCTGCGCTCAGTTCGACAACAACGCCCCGATCAAACAAATGCCAGCGCGGCGCATCCTCCGCGGGTGCCTCGATTTCGCTCAGCAAAGCTTGCGACAGGCCGCAGGCTTCAATAGCAGGTCTTGCGCTACTACTACCATCATGCAGCAGCACGACCCACGGAATGTCATAGCGTTTGTCATGACTAACAATATTGGCTTCGATCTTGCCAGTCGCTGCACGGAAGGATGAGCGCAGTCGGCCAATATCCAGTGCGATTCGACGCGCGCCTGCTTTGTCATTTGAGCGATCAATTCCATAGCGCAGTGCCATGACGAGCACTGTCAGTACTGCCACCAGCAGTACTGCGATCCAGACGATGGAGAAACTGTTATCCACGATCGCCCTCATTGGGAACAGTTTGCTGCATGCGTACCGGCACCCCGGGCTCCAGTGCTTTGCGAACAGACGCCGAGGAAACGCGCCATAAAACCTGAGACAGGATCAACAGGAGCAGCATCACACCAATGAATCCGACAAAGCCGCGGCTGAAGCGGAAAAAACGGACTGGTACGATATTCGATAGCGGATAGCGATAGGCCTGCGCCGAGAGTACGCGATCGGCATTGATTGGCTGGCTCGCTAGCCCGGGCGCGAGCGCAGGTTCCCGACGGTAGATTTTTCTGAAGAGCGCATCGCGCAAGGGTTGTAGCTGATGATCCGCCTGAGTGCCTCGATAGCGACCTTCGAAACCAATCGAAATCGCAAACAGATAGAGTGGTGCCATTTGCGGAGGTGGGCCACTGGTTTCTGCGAGCAGTGCATCAATTTGTTCAAAAATTTTATCGCCTGAAACACTGCTGCCGAACAGGCGTGCTTCAATCAGCGTCTCAGTAAAACGTGATTGTCCAGGCCAGGGACGAGAGAGCAAAAGTTCATCGGCGATCGCAGCTTTCAGGTAGCGCAATTCTTCTACGGCAGCGCGATCCGCCGGCGCACCTATGCGCGATATTTCCATGGTCTGCGTATCAATTTCTCTTGCCAGCTTGTCGCAGACCTCCTCGGCAGCAGCACGTGCACTGGACGTCGCGTCATCGGACATGATGAGTTTGTTGTCGTAGCTGGCGATAATGCGCAACACCTCAGCGACAAATAACCGCAACTGCCGCAGCAAAAGCGAGTCGGTCGGCATGCCCGATGCCTGCGTCGTCGACGTCCATGGTTCGGACGCCGACGAAGGGATCAGTGTCGTGATCGCAGTCGTCGTTGTGCGGGTTGGAAGAGTGAGCTTGCCCATGGATGCAGACCTCAATACCCCTGTGTGCGAATGAATAGCGCGATGCTGGCAGGCCGGTTGGTGCTGGCAGAGCGACTTGAGGGACCAATGACCAGACGGCTATCAGCCTGATGCAGCTCCGGTCCCGGCACAATTTCGTACAGCATCACATCCGGCAGGCTGCGCAATTGCATCTCCGGCGCCGCTGCGATGCGCGCACGCCGATAGCCCAGCACGCGTTTTTCGCGCAACTCCGAAAATACATGCGCCGGTCCAATCACAGCAGCGTCCATCCATCGCTCGATCTCAGCAGGTCGTCCGCCTTTGACACCGATCACCAGTCGCTTGCCGATCCACTCAGGGCGCAGTACCAGCTCAAAGGCGCCGTTCATCCATTCAAGATTAATCTCGCG
>JAIXYM010000137.1 GCA_027490255.1 Oxalobacteraceae bacterium
AAGGATTGCACGCCGCTTTCGGCGGCTTGGTAGAAAAAGACAAGCTGATACGTTTGCCCAAAGGCTTTGACGCCGATGCGCCGCATCAGGAATTTCTGAAACTGAAGAGTTATATGGTTCGGCGAGAAGTCAGTGTGACTAAACTATCACCAGAAAAACTAACCGACTTGCTGCTTGCGGATTTTAAAGCGTCAGCACCGCTGGTGAAGTGGCTGAGGGCAGCCGGACCCACACCCTGAACAGAAGGATCAGACAGTTTCCTTAGGTGCCTGCGTCGCTTTCTCAAACAACGGCGCCAGCAGCAAACCCAGCTCGTAAAGCACGCACAGTGGTATGGCCAGAAACAACTGACTCATCACATCAGGTGGCGTCACGACGGCCGCGATCACGAATGCCCCCACGATCACATAGGGTCGGATGGATTTGAGTTTCTCAACGGTGACCAGGCCCATGCGAACCAGTACGATCACCACGACTGGTACTTCGAAAGTCAGACCAAAAGCCAGACACATGGTCAGTACAAAATCGAGATAATTCTCGATATCCGGCGCGACCGAAATCGATTTCGGTGCAAATTCGTTGATGAATTTAAAAACGGTGCCGAACACAAAGTAATAGCAAAACGCCACGCCGAGTATGAACAGCGCCGATGAAGAGATGATCAGGGGCGCGACCAGACGTTTTTCATGCGTATAGAGTCCCGGCGCGACAAAAGCCCAGGCCTGATAAAGCACCCATGGTAACGAGATCATCAGGGCCAGCATCATCGTCACCTTCATGGGCACCATGAAAGGCGTGATAACGCCCGTGGCGATCATTTTCGATCCCTCGGGCAGTGCATTCATCATGGGCTGCGCCAGAAAATCGTAAACGGCAGCCGCACCCGGCCACACGGCAAACAAGACAATAAATACCACCAAAACCACGGCCGACGCGCGTACGAGTCGCGTGCGCAACTCGATCAGATGGGAGATGAAGGTCTCCTGTATGCCGGGGGCGTTATCGTCAGCCATGCTTTAGTTGAAAAACCTGATGGTTCTACCAATATTCGGGCGGTAGCGCGCGACTCTCGCCGCACCAGACATCACGCGCGTCTTGCGACCCGTCGATCGTTTGAACCAGATCGGCAATGAAGAAGTTTGTGACAGTTTTTTCTTCCTGAAATCGCGCCGCTTGGCAGCCAGATCTTCATCGGTGGGCACACGCAAGGCTTCGCTGTAGCCTGTGTAGGCCTGATTGGCCTCGGCCATTGCTTCAGTCAGCGAATCACTAGCCTCGGTAAAATTTTGCTGTACCTCAGAAAAACTCTGGGTGACCGTCTGGTTGATTTTGGAGGTGGCATTCATGAAGCCGGAGTGCATCTTGTTGAGCTCCTCCATCTGCATCTCGCGATTGACTTCGGCCTTCACACTGCTTATGTACCGCTGCGCACGCCCCCAAAGGGTACCCGCCATGCGGGCCACCGCTGGCAGCTTCTCAGGGCCAATCACGACTAGCGCAACCGCACCGATCAGCGCGATTTTGGTAAGACCAAGGTCAATCATCGGGACAGAGGATCAGGAGGAAGGCGCGCGGCCAGCAGCGGCCGCTGTCGCACTTGATGGAAGCAGTATCAGCTCTTGGATTTTTCGCGTGCTTCGACGTCGATGGTGGCCTTGTCCGTCACCTGCGACGGCGCTCCGCCTTTTTCCTCTTCTGGGCCTTTCACGCCATCCTTGAAACCTTTGACGGCCTTGCCGAGATCGGAACCGATATTGCCCAATTTCTTGGTACCAAACACCAGCATGATAATTACCAGCACGATGACCCAGTGCCAAATACTGAACGAACCCATTTGTATCTCCTAGCCGAACCCGCAGGCTCTCATCTGATAAATAATTTCACGGCAAAAATCACCGTTCGCTGCGCCATGGCCGGGGACCGCCCATGATGTGCAGATGGAGATGGTACACCTCCTGACCGCCATCAGGACCGCTATTAACCAGTGTTTTGAATCCCCCCATCGGACCCTCGGGCGTGTGACTATAGCCTCCACCCAGCTCCGCCGCCAGTTTCGGCGCAAGCAGCATCATTTTACCCAACAATGCCGTGTGATTCTCATTAGCATCAGCCAGCGTTGGAATATGCTCGCGAGGGACGATCAGCACATGGACCGGCGCGGCTGGATTAATGTCATGGAAAGCAATGACATCATCGTCTTCATAGACAGTCTTCGAAGGGATTTTGCCGGCAGCGATCTTGCAAAAAATGCAGTTATCCACGATTTGGCTCACTTTCTTTGTGTTTTAAGGCGCGAGGGCCGTGTTGTGCGAATCCAAATGAAGCTATCGGGAGTCTGTCTGCCACCGGATCCACATTGAGTGACTCAGGTTTTCCGCTCGCTTTGCTCGCGTTCCTTCAATTTGCGATTCGCCATTTCCTCAATACCCGACAAACCCTCGCGACGCGCCAGCTCGTCCAGCACTTGCTGAGGACTCAGATCAAAACGCGCGAGCATGATCAACGAGTGGAACCACAGGTCGGCACATTCATACACCAGCTTGCTGGCGTCGGCACCCGAACGCACATCCTTGGCAGCCATGACAGTCTCGGTGGCTTCTTCGCCGATTTTCTTCAGAATAGCGTCATCGCCCTTATCGAACAGTCGCGAGACATAAGACGTCTCGGGGTTACCGCCTGCTTCGGGCTTACGTGACTCAATGACTTGCGCCAGGCGCGAAAGAACGTCGCTCATATTTTATTTGTAGATATCGTCCGGGTTTTTCAGGACCGGATCGACTTCGATCCAGTCCGACTCATCACCATTGTGCTCGAATTTACTGAAGAAACAGGAATGTCGGCCCGTATGGCAGGCAATATCACCCACTTGCTTCACTTTAAGTAGCAACACGTCCTGATCGCAATCAACCCGTATTTCCTGCACTTCCTGGAAATGCCCGGATTCTTCGCCCTTGTGCCAGAGTTTTTTGCGCGAGCGACTCCAGTAGACTGCCTGACCCAGTTCCACCGTACGCGCCAAGGCATCGCGATTCATCCACGCGAACATCAGCACTTCGTTGGTACCGACCTCCTGCGCAATTACGGGCACCAACCCATTCTCATCCCAATGAATGCGATTGAGCCATTTGGTACGTGTAATCATGTCAGCCTCATCGGTATACCCAAGGCCGCCATGAATTGCTTGGCTTCCTGCACCGTGTGATGTTGATAGTGAAAAATGCTCGCAGCGAGCACGGCATCTGCATGACCTTCGGTAATGCCATCAGCGAGATCCTGTAGAGTGCCGACGCCACCGGACGCAATCACTGGAATCGATACGGCATCCGATACGGCACGCGTGAGCGGCAAATCGAAACCCGAACGAGTGCCGTCCCTGTCCATGCTGGTCAACAGAATTTCACCGGCGCCCAAGGACTGCATCTTGCGTGCCCATTCAACCGCATCCAGTCCAGTCGCACGACGCCCACCATGGGTGAATACTTCCCAATGACCCGCGTCTGAACGCTTGGCATCAATCGCGACCACGATACATTGCGAGCCATACTTGTCGGCCGCATCAGCGACGAGCTGGGGATTGGTGACTGCCGAGGTGTTCATGCTGACTTTATCAGCGCCGGCATTGAGCAGGCGACGCACGTCATCGACCACGCGCACGCCACCACCCACAGTCAGCGGAATGAAGACTTGTGAAGCTACCGCTTCAATGATGTGCAAAATAAGATCGCGATCATCGGAAGATGCGGTGATATCAAGAAAGGTAATCTCATCAGCGCCCTGCTCGTCATAGCGACGCGCAATTTCAACCGGATCACCCGCATCGCGCAGCTCGACGAAATTGACCCCTTTGACAACCCGCCCGGCAGTCACGTCCAGACAGGGAATAATGCGCTTGGCAAGGGTCATGTCAGTCTTTGGTGTCTTCCGTGTCTTCCGGGTCTTCGTCGAGTTCGCCGGAGAGTTCATCGGCACGTCGTTGTGCCTGACTGAGATCGAGCGTGCCTTCGTAAATGGAACGACCGCAGATCACCCCTTCGATGCCTTCGTCCTGAACGGCACACAGCGCTTCGACATCCTTGATATCGTGAACGCCACCCGATGCGATGACAGGAATCGTCATGCTCTGAGCCAGCTTGACGGTCGCTTCGATGTTGACACCCTTCATCATGCCGTCGCGACCGATATCGGTATAGACAATCGCTTCGCAGCCATAGTCTTCGAATTTTTTGGCGAGATCAATAACTTCATGGCCAGAGAGCTTGCTCCAGCCATCCGTCGCAACCTTGCCGTCTTTGGCATCAAGTCCGACGATGATTTGACCAGGGAAGGCACTGCAAGCGTCATGCAGGAAGCCTGGATTTTTTACCGCAGCAGTACCAATGATGATGTAGGAGATGCCATCGTCGAGATAGCGCTCGATGGTATCGAGATCACGTACACCGCCGCCGAGTTGCACGGGGATTTCATCGATGTCGTGCTCATCAGCATAGCCACGTACCGCCGCGAGAATGGCTTTGATCGCTGGCTCATTTTTCGGCTTGCCGGCAAATGCACCATTGAGATCGACCAAATGCAGGCGCCGGGCGCCCTGCTCGAGCCAGTGGCGCGCCATCTGCGCGGGATCTTCGGAAAAGACCGTGGCCTGATCCATGTCACCTTGTTTAAGGCGTACGCATTGGCCGTCTTTGAGGTCGATAGCAGGTATAAGCAGCATGGCTACTGGCAGTAAAAGGAGTTAATCAAGGGTTCAGGCAAGGCGGGTGCCGCGGACGCGAATCAAGGGTTCCAATGTACAAAATTTTTATACAGCTGCAAACCAGCCGATGCACTTTTTTCAGGGTGAAACTGGGTCGCAAAAATGTTATCTCTTCCTGCGGCGCAACAAAATGGAGCGCCGTACACACTCTCGGCAAGTACATGCGCCGAGTTTTCCGGTACGGCGTAATAGCTGTGGACGAAATAAAAGTAGGTGTTTTCGGCCACACCATCCCATAGGGGATGATTGTGCCTGATCTCTACGCTGTTCCAACCCATCTGTGGCACCTTGAAACGCGAGCCGTCCGGCTGCAGCTGGCCATCTAACTGAAAACGCACGACCTTCCCGGGCATTAGCCCAAGGCAGCTGGCATCGCCTTCTTCGCTGGCATCAAACAGCATTTGCTCACCCACACAGACGCCAAACAAGGGCTTGTTTCTGGCCGCCTCCATGAGCGCGTCGAGCAGGCCGGATTCGCGCAAAGAACGCATGCAGTCAGGCATCGCGCCCTGCCCCGGCAACACGACACGATCGGCCTGACGAATTATGTCTGGGTCGCCAGATATACGAACCTCAGCCTCGGGCGCGACATGCATCAGCGCCTGGGCCACCGAGCGAAGGTTGCCCATACCGTAATCGACGACGACGATTTTATTCATGACATTGGCGCGGACTGTCGTGTGATTTAGCCGCAAAGACTGCGGCTGACATCGGTCAGAGACTGCCCTTGGTGGAAGGAATGATGCCGGCCGCGCGCGGATCCAGTTCGGCCGCCATACGCAAGGCCCGGCCAAATGCCTTGAACACCGTTTCGCACTGGTGGTGCGCATTTTCGCCGCGCAGATTGTCAATATGCAGGGTCATGTTCGCGTGATTGACGAAACCCTGAAAAAACTCATGAGTCAGATCTACATCGAAAGAACCGATCATGGAGCGTTTGAACGGCACATGGAATTCGAGTCCGGGACGACCGGAAAAATCAATCACGACCCGCGACAAGGCTTCGTCCAGCGGCACATAGGCATGGCCATAACGCCGTATGCCTTTTTTATCACCTAGCGCGCGAGCAAATGCCTGACCTAGCGTGATGCCGACGTCTTCCACCGTATGGTGGGCATCGATGTGCAGATCACCTTTGGCTTCGATATCGAGATCGATGAGGCCATGACGTGCGATCTGGTCCAGCATGTGGTCAAGGAAAGGTACACCGGTATTGAGCTTTTGCTGACCGGTACCGTCGAGATTGATCGCGACCCGGATTTGGGTCTCGCTGGTGTCGCGAACGACTTCTGCTGTGCGTGGCATGGACATGATGAGTGGTGTTAGGGATTCAGGCTCGATTGCAGCGCCGCCAGAAAGAGCGCGTTTTCTGCCGGCGTGCTCACGGTCACCCGCAGACAATTCTCCAGCAGCGCGTGCATTTTACCGACATTTTTCACCAATACCTTCTGCGCCAGCAGACGATCGAAGACCTGAGTGCCACTGAGGCCCGGCCGCTCAATGCGCAGCAGTATGAAATTTGCCGCCGATGGAAAAACGTGGATACCGGGGATTGCTGACAATGCGGCCAACAGGGAAGCACGCTCGTTGCAGATAGCTAACGCCTGTTGGTCCAGCACATCGCGGTGTTCCAGTACAAAAGTGGCCGTCGCCTCGGTCAGCACATTGATGTTGTAGGGAGGACGAACCTTGTCGAATTCGGCGAGTAAGGCGGGCGCGGCCGACATATAGCCCAGACGGATACCCGCCAAACCCTGCTTGGAAATGGTGCGCATCACGATCAGATTATCGTGCTCGCTGAGGCGCGGCATGAAGGTGGTGCCCGCAAATGGCTGATAGGCCTCGTCAACAATCACGACGCCGCTGTCACCGACCTCACGCAGCACCGCCAGGATGGCATCGGGGTCAAACAGATTGCCGGTCGGGTTGTTCGGGTAGGCCAAATACGTGATCGCAGGACGGTGGGTACGAATGGCGGTGAGCATCGCATCCAGATCCAGCGTCAGATCGAATTTCAGTGGCACGCCGATGAATTCCATGCCTGCTAACTGCGCCGACATCGCATACATCACAAAACCGGGTAGCGGCGCCAGAACCTTCGCTCCGGGCTTCGCACAGGCCACCGAAACAATGCTGATCAATTCATCCGAGCCATTGCCCAAAACCACATCGAATCCTGCGGGCACACCCAACTGGCTGCGAATCGCTGCTTTGAGGCCCGCATAGGCCGGCACCGGGTAGCGGTTCAGCGCGACGGCGGCCAGCCGCTGGCCGAGTGCCTGCTGCAGATCGGCTGGCAGGGTATACGGATTTTCCATCGCATCAAGCTTGATCAGGCCCGAAGCGTCTGGCACGTGATACGCCGAGAGCAAGCGCACATCGGCGCGAATGATGTTTTCAGTCAGGGACATGACCCGCTCATTTCATTCGGAATTCGGCAGAACGTGCATGCGCTTGCAAGCCTTCGCCATAGGCCAGCTCGGCGGCGACGCGCCCCAGTGTTTGCGCACCTGCCTCGCTGACATGCAAAATCGACGAGCGCTTCTGAAAATCATAAACACCCAGCGGCGAGGAGAAGCGTGCCGTGCGTGACGTGGGCAGCACGTGATTTGGGCCAGCGCAATAGTCGCCCAGCGATTCAGATGAGTAGCGCCCCAGGAACATCGCACCCGCATGCCGGATCTTGTCGGCCCAGCGTTTCGGTTCCATCGCCGAAATCTCCAGATGCTCCGCTGCGATCAGGTTGGCGATGTCGCAGGCCTCGTCCATGTCGCGCACCTTGATCATGGCGCCGCGATTCGTGAGCGACGTACGAATGACCTGTTTACGCGGCATGTCATCCAGCTGACGATTGATGCTATCCGCCACGTGCGACAGATAAGCGGCATCGGGACAAACTAGAATGGATTGCGCGAGCTCATCATGCTCAGCTTGTGAAAACAAATCCATCGCGACCCAGTCAGGGTCAGTGCTGCCGTCAGCCAGCACCAGAATCTCGGAAGGACCGGCAATCATGTCGATACCCACCACGCCAAACACCCGACGCTTGGCCGCCGCGACATAGGCATTGCCAGGGCCGACGATCTTGTCGACCTGGGGAATGGTGTGTGTGCCATAAGCGAGCGCAGCAACGGCCTGCGCACCGCCTATCGTGAAAACGCGATCAACACCGGCAATTTCTGCAGCGGCCAGCACCAGCTGATTTTGCACGCCATCGGGTGTAGGCACGACCATGATGACCTCGGCCACGCCGGCGACTTTGGCGGGAATCGCATTCATCAGCACCGACGACGGATAAGCAGCTTTGCCACCCGGGACGTAAATGCCGACGCGATCCAGCGGTGTGACTTTTTGTCCGAGGATGGTGCCATCATCTTCGGTGAATGCAAAACCATCCGAACCGCAAGACTGCTTTTGGCGCTCGTGATAACTGCGCACGCGGTCTGCAGCTTCGGTCAATGCAGCGCGTCGCTCTGGCGCGAGACTGGCCAGCGCGGCCTGCAATGCCGCACGCGGAATTTCGAGCGCTGCGATGCTGGTAGCGGTGACATGATCGAAACGCTGCGTGTACTCAAGCACTGCCGCGTCGCCACGCTGCCGCACATCCGCAATGATGCTGGCAGCCGCGCGATCGATGGCTTCATCTTCCGACGCCTCAAAGGCAAGTACCGCCATCAGTTTGGCTTGAAAGTCTTGGTCGGCGGAATCGAGCTGGCGTATGACAACGGACATGGTTCTATTTTTCATGAAGCGATGCCTTGGCAAAGGCATCAATGATGGGCTGCAATTTTTCGCGCTTGAGCTTGAGCGCTGCCTGGTTGACAACCAGTCGCGATGAAATCTCCATGATGTGCTCCACCTCGACCAGATGATTGGCGCGCAGCGTACTGCCAGTCGAGACCAGATCGACAATCGCGTCCGACAAACCCACCAACGGACCGAGTTCCATGGAACCGTACAGCTTGATCAGATCCACATGCACGCCCTTGGCGGCGAAGTGTTCACGGGCGACCTGCACGTACTTGGTGGCAACGCGCAAACGCGCGCCCTGATGCACAGCACTGGCGTAATCAAAACCTGAATGTACTGCCACCGACATTCTGCATTTGGCGATCTGCAAATCGACGGGTTGATACAAGCCTTCACCGCCGTGCTCGAGCAGTACGTCTTTGCCCGCAACGCCAAAATCTGCCGCGCCATACTGCACATAAGTCGGTACGTCGGAGGCGCGCACGATCACGACACGCAACTGCGGGTCACTGGTCGGCAGGATTAGCTTACGCGATTTCTCGGGATCTTCGGTCACGTGTATGCCGGCCGCTTCGAGCAGTGGCAGGGTCTCGTCAAAGATGCGCCCCTTGGAAAGCGCCAGCGTCAGCATTTGGTTCATTATCGAATTCTCTGTATGTCAGCGCCCACCGCGGAAAGCTTCACTTCCATGCGGTCATAACCGCGATCCAGATGATAGATCCTGTCGATCAGCGTCGTTCCCTCGGCCGCGAGGCCAGCGATCACCAGTGAAGCCGAAGCACGCAAGTCTGTGGCCATCACGGGTGCGCCGACCAGACGAGGTACGCCCTGAGCGACCGCGGTGTGACCATCGATTTCAATCGCCGCACCCAGACGATTGAGCTCCTGCACGTGCATGTAGCGGTTCTCGAAAATGGTTTCGATGATACGGCTGCTGCCCTCGGCAATGCAATTGAGCGCCATGACCTGCGCCTGCATATCCGTCGGGAAGCCGGGATATTCCGTGGTGCGAAAACCCACAGCCTTCGGTCGGCCCGCCATCTGTAAGCGAATCCAGTCGTCACCCGAGGTCAGTACCGCGCCAGTCTCGCGCAATTTATCGACGACCGCATCCAGCAGATCAGCTCGCGTGTGCCGCAGCACCACATCGCCGCCCGCCGCTGCGACCGCACACAAAAAAGTGCCCGTCTCAATTCGATCAGCAATGACCGCATGGCTCGCACCATGCAGTGCCGGCACACCGGTAATGCACAACCGATCGCTGCCTATGCCTTCAATCTTTGCGCCCATTGCAACCAGCAGATTGGCAAGGTCGGTGACCTCCGGTTCACGAGCCGCGTTTTCAAGTACGGTCTCACCGTCGGCCAGCGCAGCGGCCATCATCAAATTTTCCGTACCAGTGACGGTGATCATGTCTGTCACGATACGAGTGCCCCGCAATTTTTTTGCGCGCGCATGGATGTAACCGGCCTCGATCAGGATCTCAGCACCCATGGCCTGCAAGCCCTTGATGTGCTGATCTACCGGACGCGAACCAATCGCACAGCCACCCGGCAACGAAACCTTCGCTTCGCCGAAACGCGCCAGCAGCGGGCCCAGCACCAGAATCGATGCGCGCATGGTCTTGACCATTTCATACGGCGCTTCGGGACTGTGAATATCTCGACCACACAATTCGAGCAGATCGCCTTTTTCCTCGATGGACAGACCCATCTGCCGCAGCAGCTTCTGCATGGTGGCCACGTCCTGCAGCCTGGGCACATTGGCCAATGCGAGCGTGTCGGCCGTCAGCAATCCCGCGCACAAGATGGGCAACGCCGCATTCTTTGCGCCAGAGATGGTAATTTCGCCGGACAGTCGTTTGCCGCCCGTAATACTCAGTTTGTCCATTAAGACTGATGTTCTTCCGGAGTGAGCGTTTTCATGGACAACGCGTGAATCTCTTCACGCATGCGGTCACCGAGTGCAGCGTAGACGAGCTGATGACGCTGTATCAGTCGCTTGCCGGTAAAGGCGGGCGAAACAATCAATGCACTGAAATGCTGGCCGTCGCCTTCGACTTCCAGATGCGTGCACTCAAGGCCGCTGGCAATGTAATTTTTAATGCGTTCAGGTGTGGGCAGCACGATTTTGCCTTTTACAAAAATGAATGGGTTTGTATCAGTGACGAAGTTTGTAGCCACGCTTAAGCAGCCTGATCGCCAGACCAGCCAGCAATACCAGAAAGCTTAATACGATCAGCAGACTGGTCGTCGGCGGTACATCCGAGTGGCCAAAGAAACCATAACGGAAGCCGTCGATCATATAAAAAAACGGGTTCGCATGCGACACCGCCAGCCAGAAAGGTGGCAGCGAATGCACCGAGTAAAACACACCAGCAAGAAAAGTCGCCGGCACAATCAGGAAGTTCTGAAAGGCTGCCAGCTGATCGAATTTTTCAGCCCAAATCCCGGCCAGCAGACCCATGGTACCCAGAATTGCGGCGCCCAGCAGCGCAAACAGCAGTATCCAGAGCGGGGCCACGAACGAGAGCTTTGCAAACCAGACCGTGATCAGAAACACGCCAGCGCCAACCGCCAGACCGCGCACCATCGCCGCCAACACATAAGCGCCGTAGAGCTCCCAGTGCGACAAAGGCGCCAACAACACGAACACCAGATTTCCCGTGATCTTGGACTGGATGAGCGATGACGATGAATTCGCAAATGCATTTTGCAAGACGCTCATCATCACCAGACCCGGCACCAGAAACGCAGTGTAGGACACGCCGGGAAAAACCTGCACATGCGCCTCCAGCACATGGCCAAAGATCAGCAGATACAGCATCGCCGTCACAATGGGCGCCGTCAGCGTCTGCGTCGCCACTTTCCAGAAACGTAGCAACTCCTTGTAAAACAAGGTTTGGAAGCCGGTCATGATGATTTGCCCATGATCTGGATGAACACATCTTCAAGATCTGCCTGGTGCAACTGCATATCTTCGAGCTTCGCGCCCGACGTGCGCAACTCAGCCAGCATCGGCTCGACCTCTTCATGGTGATTCACGCGCAAGGTGTACTGCCCTTGGGGCGCTGCATTCTCGGGGTGGGACACCAGATGCGCGAGCGAGGGCGGCAGGCTACCTTCGGCAAGGCGCACCACGAGTTGAGAACCCGAGATCCGGCGAATCAGCGCGGCGGTGGAATCCAGCGCCACCACCTTGCCGGCCTTGAGCATCGCGATGCGATTGCACAAGGCCTGCGCCTCTTCCAGATAGTGCGTCGTCAGTACCACGGTGTGACCTTCGCGATTGAGACGGCCGATAAAATTCCACAAGGTCTGTCGCAATTCCACATCCACACCCGCCGTCGGCTCATCAAGCATGATGACGGGCGGCTTGTGTACCAGCGCCTGCGCAACCAGCACACGTCGCTTCATTCCACCCGACAGAGAGCGCATATTGCTGTCGGCCTTGGACGTGAGGTCGAGGTTGTGCATCACCTCATCGATCCAGGCATCGTTGTCGCGAATGCCGAAGTAACCTGACTGCATGCGCAGCGTTTCCCGAACCGTAAAGAAAGGATCGAAGACCAGCTCCTGCGGCACAACACCAATGCATTGGCGTGCACGACGATAGTCCGACACGACATCATGACCATGAATGCTCACCCGGCCTTCATCGGCGCGGGAGAGTCCGGCGATGATGGAAATCAGCGTCGTTTTGCCGGCGCCGTTGGGGCCCAACAAGCCAAAGAACTCGCCTTCAGCAATCTCGAGCGACACACCACCCAGCGCCTGCAGGGTGCCGAAGCGCTTTTTGACTTGATCAATCTGGATGGCGGCCATGGTGGCAGGAAAGGTAAAAATGCAACGCGCCGCCTAGTGGCGGCGCAAAGTCCTTGATTATAGGGGATTTTCCGAGTGGTAACGGTAACTTGGGGAGACGCCGAATAAATCTCGGTTTGATCGTGAGCCGGCGTGGCTGTGCGCTGCGAAGTGTCGGAAAATCAGGGGCTTGGCATCATTCTTCGCCCTCAAAAGTTTCCGGTTTGATTGAACTAATGCGTACCTGAGGCTCAGTCTTTCAGCAGCTCGGCCACACCGTACAAATCTGCGAGGCTTTGAAGACCCGCGGGAACGCTCGCTATGCGCAGAGAAAGGCCTGCCGACTGAGCCGCGCGCCGCCATACCAGCAAGGCTGCCACTGCCGCCGAATCAAATCGCTCCATACGCGACAAATCGATGTCGGCAGAACCGCTACGAATCGCATCCAGCCCCGGCTGCAGACTGCTGGCCGCATCCTGCATTGTTAATGAGGTAGGAAAATACGCCATGCGTCAGCTTTTTCCTGCTGGGGGCTTTGGAGGAACCACCGCCAGCCTGCGATTGCGATCGGCCAGTGTCTTGATCAGGCCATCAATGCCACCTTTCGCGATCTCGGTAGCGAAGCTCCCTTTGTAAGTCTCCACCAACCAGGCGCCAAGAATATTGACGTCATAAATCTTCCAGCCAGTCGCTGTTTTCTCAAGCCGATAATTGAGCTGCATAGCCTCTCCGCGCGGCTGCACAACACTGATCCGAACCTCAACTTCTGTGTCATCCGGGTCTGCGCGCAAGGGTTTGAAATCCAGCTTCTGATTACGAATCTGGGTGATCGCGCCCGAGTAGGTGTGGATAAGTAGCAGGCGGAATTCGTTGATCAATGCTGCCTGTTGTTCTGGCGTAGCCTCGCGCCAGAAGCGGCCTGAGGCCATCGCCGTCATGCGCTGAAAATTGACGTGGGGAATGATTTTGGACTGCACCACTTCCATGATGCGCTGCTGATTACCGGCCTGTATTTGCTGATCGGTTTTCGCCAAATCTAAAATTTCCTGGCTAATCCGCTTGACCAAGGCATCGGGCGCTTCCTGCTGCGCACTCGCACTTGCGGCAAAGACAAGAAAACATAGGGCAAAAAAGGCGGGCAACGCTCTAAAAAATTTCATGGCTTATTGGCAATATCGGGATTGTAAAGCCCATCGGAACTACGGGTCAGGAGCAAATCATAACCAAAACGGTCACAAATCGCCAAAGCTCGTTGCAACATCGTCACAGCAACCGGAATCAACTGGTCTTAATTACCGTCTCTGACTCGACTCTCGCGCCGCTGCAAATAAGCATCGCGAACGAATAGATAAGGGTCTAGCGCCGCTTCTTCCATCATGCGCGTGGAATACAACAAAGTAGCACGATAATCCACGAGACGCAGCGCCCGGAGGCTGTTCTCAACGCCAGCACTGTCGATCTGAGTGATCGGATCCGCATACAAATCCACAGGTCGGGCCAAGCCATCGCGAACCGTACTCGCACCCAAAATCGGCAGAACCAAAAAAGGGCCTGATTTCACACCCCAAACACCCAGCGTCTGACCAAAATCTTCCTCGTGCTGAACCAAACCCGCCGGCGTGGCCACATCAATCAGACCGACAATACCGAACGTCGAATTCAATACCACGCGCGCCACATCGCTGGTGCCCTCACGGGGCTTGCCCTGCAGAAAATTATTCACCGCGGTCCATACATCACCAATATTGCCGAAAAAATTGCCAATGGCGGTGCGGATCAGGTCCGGAATTACATCGGTATAGCCTGTGGCGACTGGCTTGAGTACCTTGTCATCAACCGTCTGGTTGAAGCTGAACATCGCGCGGTTGTAGCGCTCGAACGGATCGCGCGGATCCGCTGTGGAGCCTGGGGGTATGCTGGCACAAGCATTGAGAAATAGCGCCATCAGCGCAATGCTCACCCATCGCATAATGGTCTTAGGCGTCGTCATTTGTTTTTTCCCTCAGCGCTACTGTCAGCCGCCTTGCTGAACAAGAACTGACTGATGAGATTTTCCAGCACGATGGCTGATTGCGTGCTCTTGATGCGATCGCCCTCTGCAAAATTTTTATCATCACCGCCCGGCTCTATACCGATGTACTGCTCACCCAATAAACCGGAAGTCAGAATCTTTGCCGAACTGTCCTTGGGAAACTGAACCTCACCCTGCATCCGAATCGTCACCTGCGCCTGAAAGGTCTTGTCATTAAAGGCGATGGACTCCACACGCCCTACCACCACGCCGGCACTTTTGACGGGTGCGCGAGGCTTGAGGCCGCCAATATTGTCAAAACGCGCAATGACTGTGTAGCTCGGCCCGAAACTCATAGAGCTCATGTTGCCCACCTTGAGCGCCAAAAACATCACGGCGAGTGCCCCCAGCAGCACGAAAAGCCCCACCCAGATATCGAGAGATTTACGTTGCATCTTTGCCTCAAGAAAACATTAGTGCAGTCAGCAGGAAGTCCAGCCACAACACCATCAATGAACCAATCACAACCGTGCGTGTGGTGGCTCGCGCCACCCCCTCGGGAGTCGGCGCCGCACAATAACCTTCGTAGAGGGCGATATAGGTCACCGCCACACCAAACACAGCACTTTTAATCACGCCGTTAGCCACATCAGCCCAGACATCCACACCCGACTGCATCTGGGACCAGAAAGCACCCTCATCCACACCAATCAGCCGCACCCCGACAATATAACCGCCCAACACACCCACAGCACTGAAAATAGCGGCCAACACCGGCATGGCAATCACGCCCGCAAGGAAGCGCGGCGCCAATACCCGACGCATCGGATCGACCGCCATCATCTCCATGGCACTCAGTTGCTCGGTAGCTTTCATCAGACCGATCTCAGCCGTCAGCGACGTGCCGGCACGGCCGGCAAACAACAAGGCGGTGACGACCGGTCCCAGTTCGCGAATCAGAGACAAAGCGACCAACAAACCCAGCGCCTGCTCAGAGCCGTATTTGTTCAGCGTGTAATAACCCTGCAAGCCCAGCACGAAACCGACAAACAAACCCGACACCGCGATGATCACCAGCGAATAGTTCCCGATGAAATGCACCTGATCGCTGACCAGACGTGGCCGGCGCCACAACGAACCCGTAGCGATAACGAGCGTAAAAAATGTGCGCGCTGAGATCCCCAGTGCCGCAAGGCCGAGTCGCACGCGGCTGCCAATGCGGGCCAGTCCGTCGAGGATCATGACCGCCCTGACACGCCAAGCTGCTCGGTGATCGAGCGCCCGGGGTAATGAAACGGCACGGGACCATCCGCCTCGGCATGAACGAATTGCTTCACGTAGGGATCATCCGAGGCCATCATCTGCGCCGGGGTGCCATGAGCGACGATGCAACCCTTCGAGAGGAAGTACACATAGTCGGCAATCATGAAAGATTCATGTACATCATGAGAAACCAGAATGGTGGTCGATCCCAGCGCATCATTGAGCTTGCGTATCAGGTTGGCGATCACGCCCATGGAAATCGGATCAAGACCGGCAAAGGGTTCGTCGTACATGATCAGTTGTGGATCGAGTGCGACTGCCCTGGCCAAAGCCACGCGTCTGGCCATGCCGCCGGATATCTCGGCGGGCTTGAGCGATGCGGCATTCGAAAGACCGACTGCATGAAGCTTGAGCAGAACTAGGTCACGAATCATCACCTCGGGGAGCGACGTATTTTCGCGCAAGGGAAAAGCCACATTGTCGAAGACCGACAGATCGGTGAACAACGCGCCATGCTGAAACAGCATGCCCATGCGCCGGCGCATGCGATACAGACCATCCAAGCTGAGCGACGATACTTCCTGACCTTCGACGGTGACGCTGCCCGACTGTGCCCGCAACTGTCCGCCAATGAGTCGCAGTACCGTCGTCTTACCCGAGCCGGAGCCACCCATGATCGCAATCACTTTCCCGCGAGGGAACTCCATGGTCAGACCGGACAAGATCAGTCGATCGCCATAGCCGAAGTGCAGATCACGAATGTCGACGAGGTTAGGCACGGGCGAATAAAAATAAGACGGAAGAGGATTGTAGTGCAAGCCGAACAATTTCCGGCCGCAATTCAACGGTAACGAAGAATAGCATTACAAAAAGAAAATGCCCGCAAGCGGGCATTGATCATGTGCGCTACAGCAACATCTACTCAGCGCGGTAGCACGGAAGCGCCCATCAGAAATTCATCAACAGCGCGCGCGCACTGCCGACCTTCGCGTATCGCCCACACCACTAGCGACTGACCGCGACGCATATCACCGGCCGCAAAAACCTGAGGATCGGAGGTCTGATAGCAGCCTTCGCCATCGGTGGTGGCTTTGGCATTGCCGCGGGCATCCTTGTCGATACCAAAAGCGCTGATGATCGTGCTCACGGGCGAAACGAAGCCCATGGCCAGCAGAACCAGATCGGCCTTGAGTTCGAACTCCGAGCCTGGCACTTCCTGCATCTTGCCGTCCTTCCACTCGACGCGAGCAGCGATCAGTTTTTCGACCTTGCCATTTTTACCTTCGAGGCGTTTGGTAGCTACAGCCCAATCACGTTCGCAACCCTCTTCATGAGACGACGAGGTGCGCAGCTTGGTCGGCCAATAGGGCCAAACCAATGGCTTGTTTTCCACTTCGGGCGGCTGAGGAAGCAACTCGAATTGGATGACCGAGGCCGCGCCATGACGATTGGATGTGCCCACACAATCTGAACCCGTATCGCCGCCGCCGATCACGATCACATGCTTGCCAGTGGCCATGATCTGTTCCTTGAGCTTGTCACCAGCATTCACGCGATTTTGCTGTGGCAGAAATTCCATCGCATAGTGAACACCCCCTAGCTCACGCCCGGGCACCGGCAAATCGCGTGCAACTTCAGCGCCACCCGCGATGATGACGGCATCGAATTCTTTTTTAAGCTGCTCTGACGACACGGTTTCCTTGGCGAGATTCATGATCTCAGCCGGGAAGTCCTTGCCAACCAACACACCCGTGCGGAAGGTCACGCCCTCGGCCTGCATTTGCTCGACACGACGATCAATGTGCGACTTTTCCATCTTGAAATCAGGAATACCGTAGCGCAGCAGGCCACCGACGCGGTCGTTCTTTTCGAACACCGTGACTTCATGACCCACGCGCGCGAGTTGCTGCGCAGCCGCCATTCCCGCAGGACCAGAACCCACAACCGCTATTTTCTTTCCGGTTTTTGCTGTAGCTGGCTGCGGTACAACCCAACCATTTTCCCAGCCTTTGTCGATGATGAAGTGCTCAATCGACTTGATACCTACCGGATCATCGTTGATACCCAGCGTGCAGGCAGATTCACAAGGCGCAGGACAAATACGGCCCGTGAACTCGGGGAAGTTATTGGTGGAGTGCAGCGTGTCGAGCGCCTCACGGTAATTGCCATGATAGACAAGGTCATTCCAGTCAGGAATGATGTTGTTGACCGGGCAGCCGCTGTTGCAGAAAGGAATACCGCAATCCATGCAGCGCGCGCCTTGCACCTTGGCGTCCGCGTCCGACAAATGGAGCATGAACTCCTTGTAATGCTTGGTACGCGTCTGTGGCGCTTCGCTAGCCTCTTGCAGTCGCTGATATTCCAGAAAACCGGTGACTTTTCCCATAACGTTCTCGCAATTCCTTGGTTCAGTTGCCGGCGATGGGTAAGAACATCGCCGTTTTTTTCATTACTTTCAGGCCGTCGCTTTTTCTATGGCCTTGCCCGATTTCGCCGCAAACATTTCACCCAGCGCGCGCTTGTACTCGGTCGGGAAGACCTTCACAAACTTTCCACGGGCGGTGCTCCACTCATCGAGCAAGGTGCGCGCACGCGTGCTGCCCGTGTGCTTGAAGTGACGCTCGATCAGGGCCTTGAGCATCACTTCATCGGTCTGACGTTCGCCATTGCGTGCGAGGCTATGCCAGGCCGACTGCGCGATCGTGGATTCCTGCTCGGATGCTGACAGCACAGGCTCGAGCGTGACCATCGCAGGATTACATTTCTGCGCAAAGCTGCCATCTTCGTCGTATACGTAAGCGATGCCGCCGGACATACCCGCAGCAAAATTTCGCCCTGTTTCGCCGAGGACTACCACGGTGCCGCCGGTCATGTATTCACATCCGTGGTCACCGGTACCTTCAACGACCGTCACAGCGCCCGAGTTACGCACGGCAAAACGCTCGCCTGCGACGCCATTAAAAAAGGCCTCGCCGGAAATCGCGCCGTACAAAACAGTATTACCGATGATGATGTTGTCGACCGCACGGCCACGGAATTCGGTATTGGGTCGCACGATGATTCGACCGCCGGAAAGACCTTTGCCTACATAGTCATTACCTTCGCCAACCAGATCCAGCGTAACGCCATGCGCAAGGAAAGCACCGCACGACTGACCGGCCGTGCCCTGCAACTGAATATGAATGGTGTCTTCCGGCAGACCCTCGTGACCATATTTCTTGGCCACTTCGCCAGAGAGCATTGCGCCAACCGTGCGATTGAGGTTTTTGACAGGAGAGATAAATGACACGTTCTCTCCGCGCTCGATGGCCGACTTGGCCTGTGCAATCAGCTTGTGATCAAGCGCCTTGTCTAGACCATGATCCTGAGTCAGCACCTGATAACGCGGCTCACTGTCAGGCATCTCGGGAATATAAAAAATCTTGCTGAAGTCCAGACCTTTGGCCTTCCAGTGGCTGATCGCACGGGACTTATCGAGCAGATCTGCACGACCGATCAGCTCGTTGAAGTTGCGAATACCAAGCTGGGCCATGATCTGGCGCGCTTCTTCGGCGACGAAGAAAAAATAATTCACTACATGCTCAGGCTTACCCTGGAACTTCGCACGTAAGACAGGATCTTGCGTTGCCACACCCACCGGGCAAGTATTCAGATGGCATTTACGCATCATGATGCAACCTTCCACCACCAGCGGTGCCGTCGCAAAACCAAACTCATCTGCTCCAAGCAGTGCACCGATCACGACATCGCGACCGGTTTTGACCTGACCATCGGTCTGAACACGAATACGACTGCGCAATCCATTGAGCACCAAAGTCTGCTGCGTTTCTGCCAGACCCAGTTCCCATGGCGTGCCCGCATGCTTAATCGACGACAGAGGCGAAGCACCCGTCCCGCCATCATGACCGGCGATCACCACGTGATCCGCTTTGGCTTTCGCCACGCCAGCGGCGACTGTGCCAACGCCGACTTCCGAGACCAGCTTGACAGAAATAGCGGCAGAAGGATTAACGTTCTTGAGATCGTGAATCAGCTGCGCAAGATCCTCGATAGAGTAAATGTCATGATGCGGTGGTGGCGAAATCAAGCCGACACCGGGTACCGAGAAGCGCAGTTTTGCGATGTATTCCGAGACCTTGTGTCCCGGCAGCTGACCACCCTCGCCGGGCTTGGCGCCTTGGGCCATCTTGATCTGAATCTGCTCGGCAGAGGTTAGATATTCGGTGGTCACACCAAAGCGACCCGAAGCGACCTGTTTGATCTTGGACCGCAGCGAATCGCCTGCCAGCAGCGGCAAGTCAACCTCAACACGCTCTTCACCGATGATGGATGCGAGCGTATCGCCCAGTTTGATCGGAATGCCGCGCAGCTCATTGCGGTAGCGGTTTTCATCCTCACCACCCTCACCGGTGTTGGATTTACCGCCGATGCGGTTCATCGCAATCGCCAGTGTCGCGTGCGCTTCGGTGGAAATCGATCCGAGCGACATCGCGCCGGTAGCGAAACGCTTCACGATTTCGCTTGCTGGCTCCACTTCATCCAGCGGAATCGCGTTAGTCGGATCAATCCGGAATTCAAACAGACCACGCAGCGTCATGTGGCGCTTGGACTGATCATTGATGATCTGCGCATATTCCTTGTAAGTATTGAAATTATTGGCGCGTGTCGAGTGCTGCAGCTTGGCAATCGCATCCGGCGTCCACATGTGCTCTTCGCCCCGCACACGGAAGGCGTATTCGCCACCAGCGTCCAGCGCATTTGCCAGCACGGGGTCGTTACCGAAGGCAAGCTCATGTAGCCGCAGCGCTTCTTCTGCAACCTCGAATACGCCGATGCCTTCAACATTGGAGGCCGTGCCTTTGAAATATTTTTCGACCAATGACTTATTGAGACCGATGGCCTCAAAAATCTGAGCACCGCAGTACGACATGTAAGTCGAAATGCCCATTTTCGAGAATACTTTCAGCAGACCTTTGCCGACAGCTTTCTGGAAGTTGTAGACGGCTTTTTCAGGGGACAGTTCACCGGGCAAGCCCTTTGCCATCTCGACTAGCGTATCCATCGCGAGGTAAGGGTGAATAGCCTCGGCACCGTATCCGGCCAGAAGCGCGAAGTGATGCGTCTCACGCGCTGAGCCCGTCTCCACGACCAAGCCGGTGGATGTACGCAAACCTTTACTGACCAGATGCTGGTGAATGGCCGACGTTGCCAACAGTGCGGGGATAGCGACGTTGCCGACATCGACCTTTCGATCAGAAATGATCAGGATGTTGTGGCCCGAACGCACGGCATCTACCGCCTGCGCGCACAGGGATGCAAGACGCGCCTCAACGCCTTCCTTACCCCAGGCTGAGGGATAGCAGATATCCAGTTCATACGACCGGAATTTGCCGCCGGTGTGATCGGTGATATTGCGCAGACGCGTGATGTCCTTGTAGTCAAGGATAGGCTGTGCAACCTCGAGACGCATCGGCGGGTTGATGTTGTTGGTGTCGAGGAGATTCGGCTTTGGCCCAATGAAAGACACCAGCGACATCACCATCGCTTCGCGAATCGGATCAATCGGTGGATTGGTCACCTGCGCGAACAACTGCTTGAAGTAGTTATACAGCGGCTTGTTCTTGTTGGACATAACCGCCAGTGGCGAATCATTACCCATCGAGCCAGTGGCTTCTTCTGCCGTGACCGCCATCGGCGACATCAGGAATTTCAGATCTTCCTGGGTATAACCGAAGACTTGCTGGCGATCCAAAAGACTGGTTTTGGTTTCGCGTGCTTCGGCCTCAACTTTTAGGTCGTCTAGCTTGATACGAACAGAATCAATCCACTGTTTATAAGGCTTCGCGTTGGCGAAGGTATCTTTAAGTTCTTTGTCATCGATGATGCGACCCGCATCCAGATCAATGAGGAACATTTTCCCTGGCTGCAGACGCCACTTCTTGATGATCTTGGATTCAGGAATAGGCAATACGCCACTCTCGGAGGCCATCACAACCAGATCGTCATCGGTAACGATATAACGCGCTGGTCGAAGACCGTTACGATCCAGCGTCCCGCCGATGTGACGTCCATCAGTGAAGGCCATTGCTGCCGGACCATCCCAAGGTTCCATCATCGCTGCGTGATATTCATAGAATGCGCGACGATTTTCATCCATTAGCGTGTGGTTCTCCCATGCTTCGGGAATCATCATCATCATCGCTTGCGCAATCGGGTAGCCGGCCATCACCAGCAACTCCAACGCGTTGTCGAAGCAGGCGGTATCTGACTGACCTTCATAGATCAGCGGGAACAGCTTTTGCAAATCTTCATTGAACACTGCGGATTTCATCACGCCTTCGCGTGCACGCATCCAGTTGAAGTTACCTTTAACGGTATTGATCTCGCCATTGTGCGCCAGCAGACGATAAGGGTGCGCCAGCGGCCATTCAGGGAAAGTGTTCGTCGAGAACCGTTGGTGCACCAGCGCGAGTGCAGATACACAGCGCGCATCTTGGAGATCTTTGTAATAGACACCAACCTGATCGGCCAGCAGCAGACCTTTGTACACCACAGTGCGTGCCGACATGGAGGGCACGAAAAATTCCTTGCCGTGCAAAAGATTGAGCGCCTGAATCGCATGACCGGATGCTTTGCGAATCACATAAAGTTTTCGCTCTAATGCATCGGTGACCATGATGTCCTGACCGCGACCGATGAAAATCTGGCGGATCACCGGCTCTTTTTCTGCCACGGTGGGCGACATGGGCATGTCGCGGTTGACGGGCACTTCGCGCCAGCCGAGCACGACTTGGCCTTCAGCGTGGACAGCACGCTCAATCTCTTGCTCGCAGGCAATTCGCGATGCATTTTCTTTGGGGAGAAAAACCATGCCCACGCCGTATTCACCGGGGGGCGGCAGGCTGACACCCTGCTTTGCCATTTCTTCTCGGTAATACTGGTCAGGTATCTGGATCAGAATGCCCGCGCCGTCGCCCATCAGCGGGTCGGCTCCTACAGCGCCGCGGTGATCCAGGTTTTTCAGGATTAACAAGCCCTGTTCGACGATCGAATGGCTTTTTTGGCCTTTGATATGAGCAATGAAGCCAACGCCGCAGGCGTCGTGTTCGTTTGACGGATCGTATAAACCTTGGGCTTGCATCGCAGTACTCCACAGCCAATGAAAAGGGCTGATAAGGATAGTGCAATGCAATAAACACGGCAATCAATTTAATTAGGGTCGGATACCATTTTAATAGCGCATCAAAATCATGCAGAATTAAATAGGGTCAGAGTATTGCTAGCGCGACATTTGCCCGATATTGGAGCAAATCAACCCGCTTTTTCCGGCGTTTTTGCTCGTGATCGAAGCGAAGATCGGGCGGAGCGCGCTTTTGCCGCCTGCTTGACGGCCGCACCCTGCTCAGCAGCCGCCTTTCGCGGACGACCACGGCTCACCGGCGCGAGGCGACGCGCCGTGAGCTTGGCGAGCCGCCGGCAAAACTCTTCTGATCCCAAGGCCCAAGCTTTGCGGGTAGCCAACCAGATCTTCTCGCTCACCGCACTATCGACAGGCGATTTGCTGATTTGCTGATATGCGGCCTCGCGCTCGAACGGCGTATTGCCCAAAGCCCAATACGCTGGATGATCTGAGAGCCAGGATTCTTTTTGATGCCCGGCGTGATGGGCATGGCTGGACCAGGGATACGCAGCCACATCCGCCACAAGACCGGCACTCACCGGTTGATACTCGATCATGCACGCGCAGGGCACAAAGTAGCCAACAGAATCGAGCACGGTCGCGCGGAAACGCCCCTCCCACAAACCACCGGTACGGGCATAGCGCGCATTGAAATAGGGAACATAGAGACGGCCGAGCGACTGCATCATCTTGCTCAGGCCCGCGTCATCTGCCGGAGTGGCAAGCAGCTGCAATCGGCTCGGTAGCACGACGTAGGCATGGATGGCCACGCGCGACTGTCGGGCTGCCTCGCGCAACCAAGTCAGAAAAGCCTGATAGTCGGCATCATCACGCACGATCGGCTGGTCGTTATGACCTTGTGCGATGACATGGTGCAGTTGGTTGGGTATGACGAGTCGCGGCAAGCGGGCCATGGGGGCCTCAGACTTGAGATTGTGCCGATCCGGTCACCGCGCCGCCATAGGCATGCGCAGCGATCGTGCCGGATCGTGTATCAAAAGGGAATATCGTCATCCATGTCGGACAGATTGGGCGACTGCTTCGCCGGCGCACGCGATGCCGGGGCTGAGTTGCGCGATGCAGGCGCACCGCCACCGAAACTGCCTTCATCCATCGCAGCACTGCCACCGCCCATACCCTGACGACTTCCGAGCATTTGCATGGAGTCGGCGATGATTTCCGTCGTATATTTTTCGACACCATCTTTATCGGTCCACTTGCGTGTGCGCAGCTTGCCCTCAACATAAACTTGCGAACCTTTTTTCAGGTACTGGCCTGCAATCTCGGCCAGCTTGCCAAAGAAGGCGATCCGATGCCATTCAGTCGCTTCTTTTTGCTCGCCAGTGGTCTTGTCTTTCCATTTATCCGTCGTGGCTACTGCAATATTGGTCATCGCATCACCGCTGGGCATATAACGAGTTTCGGGATCACGCCCCAGATTACCAACGATAGTGACTTTATTGACCGATGCCATAGACTTCTCCTGTCAGGAAAACGCGTAACAGAGTGGGAAACTCAGGTGGGAACAGCCTATCGTCGCGTACCGCGAGGCAGGCTTTTCATGGAAGTCGCAATTATAAGCCAGCCAACAATCCGCATGAAGATAGAACAAGGGCGAGGCTGGCGCTGCGAAAACTGCAGCCATCAACAGGTCACGAAAACCCGCTATAGTGGCAGGTTGATCCGCGCTCAATGAGTCGCGGTTTTTACAAAAAAGCACCAATCCGTTGTACTCAAGGCCAAATCAGCGCATGGAAGAAATCCGCATTCGTGGTGCACGCACCCACAACCTGAAAAACATCAGTCTCGATCTGCCACGCAACAAACTGATCGTGATTACCGGACTCTCGGGCTCAGGAAAATCATCGCTGGCATTCGACACCCTGTACGCCGAAGGCCAACGGCGCTATGTCGAATCACTCTCGGCCTACGCACGTCAGTTTCTGCAACTGATGGAAAAGCCCGATGTGGACATGATCGAAGGCTTATCCCCGGCGATATCGATAGAACAAAAGGCCACGTCGCATAACCCGCGCTCTACCGTCGGCACCGTTACAGAAATTCATGATTACTTGCGCCTGCTGTATGCACGCGTGGGCACGCCACACTGCCCGGACCATCCAGAAAATCCACTGGCAGCGCAATCGGTATCGCAGATGGTGGACACCGTGCTGGCCATGCCGGAAGACACCAAACTGATGATTCTGGCGCCCGTCATCGCCAACCGCAAAGGTGAGCACAGCGACCTCTTTGAGCAGATGCAAGCGCAAGGCTTTGTACGCTTCCGCATACAAAGTGGGACGGGCAAGGCAAAGATCTATGAAGCCGACGATTTACCCAAGCTGAAAAAAACAGAAAAGCACACCATTGATGTGGTCATTGATCGCGTCAAAGTCAAAATCGATATCAAGCAGCGACTGGCCGAAAGCTTTGAAACATCGCTGCGACTGGCAGAAGGCCGTGCGATTGCACTGGATATGGACAGTGGTCGCGAACAAGTTTTTTCGAATAAGTTTGCCTGCCCAATTTGTGGCTACTCGCTGCAGGAATTAGAGCCGCGCCTGTTCTCATTCAACAACCCCATGGGCGCCTGCCCGGAATGTGACGGTCTCGGGCATATCGAATTTTTTGATCCAAAACGTATCGTCGCTTTCCCCAATCTGTCGCTGGCCTCGGGTGCCGTAAAAGGCTGGGACAGGCGCAATCAGTTTTACTTCCAGATGCTGTCGTCGCTGGCCAAGCATTACAAATTTGATGTCGATGTACCTTTCGAGAATTTGCCTGAAAAAGCGCAGCAGGTCGTTTTGTATGGCTCAGGCAAAGAAAAAATACCTTTTGCCTATGTCAACGAACGTGGCCGCACGGTCATTAAGGAACATACTTTCGAAGGTGTAGTGAATAACCTTGAGCGTCGTTATCACGAAACCGATTCGCTAGCCGTCAAAGAAGAGCTGTCCAAGTTCATCAATGAGCAGCAATGCCCAGAATGCGAAGGCACACGCCTGCGTGTAGAGGCGCGTTTTGTAAAGGTCGGTACCGGCGCTCAGCAGCGCGCGATTTATCAGGTCGCTGCAATGCCGCTACGCGGCACACTGGAATTTTTCGAAACCTTGAAGCTCAAGGGTGCAAAAAAAGAAATTGCCGAACGCATCATTCGTGAAATCATCTCCCGACTGAAATTCCTGAATAACGTAGGCCTGGAGTATCTGTCACTGGACCGCAGCGCGGATACGCTGTCAGGTGGGGAAGCCCAGCGTATCCGGCTCGCCTCACAAATCGGCTCAGGCTTGACGGGCGTGATGTATGTGCTCGATGAACCGTCGATCGGTTTGCATCAGCGCGATAACGACAGACTGATCGCGACACTCAAGCACTTGCGCGATATTGGTAACACGGTGCTGGTGGTTGAGCATGATGAAGATGCGATTCGTTGCGCCGATCATGTAGTCGACATGGGCTTGGGTGCGGGGGTTCATGGCGGCGAAGTTATCGCTCACGGAACGCTCGCTGACATACTCAAGCATCGCGAGTCACTGACCGCCCAATATCTGAATGGCAGCCTTTCCATCGCGGTACCGGAGCAGCGCATCAAGCCCGACCAGAGCAAGCAACTGATCATCAGCGGCGCTCGCGGCAACAACCTTAAAGCGGTGGACTTCGAACTCCCCGTCGGTTTGCTCACCTGCGTGACCGGTGTCTCCGGTTCAGGAAAATCATCGCTCGTCAACGATACGCTCTACCGTGTTCTGGCGCGCCATCTTTACGGCTCTCAGGCCGAACCGTCCGAATACGACAAAGTGACAGGACTCGAACATTTCGACAAAGTGATTTCTGTCGATCAGGCGCCCATAGGACGTACGCCGCGCTCGAACCCAGCCACCTACACGGGCTTGTTCACGCCTATTCGCGAATTGTTTTCGACCGTACCTCAGGCGAAAGAGCGCGGCTACGCAGCCGGCCGGTTCTCATTCAACGTCAAAGGCGGTCGCTGCGAATCCTGTCAGGGTGATGGCGTGCTCAAAGTAGAAATGCATTTTCTGCCTGATGTGTACGTGCCCTGTGATGTCTGCCATGGCAAGCGCTACAACCGCGAAACACTGGAAGTACAGTACAAAGGCAAGAACATCACTGATGTACTCGAGATGACGGTCGAAGACGCTTACATATTTTTCAAACCGGTACCCCTGATTGCTCGCAAACTACAGACCCTGCTGGATGTCGGACTGGGCTACATACGTCTTGGACAAAGCGCGACCACACTATCAGGTGGCGAGGCCCAGCGTGTGAAGCTTTCACTGGAACTCTCCAAGCGTGATACCGGACGCACACTGTATATCCTTGATGAACCCACCACAGGACTGCACTTCCATGATATTGCCCTGCTGCTTAAAGTGATTCATCGCTTGCGCGATCAGGGCAACACGGTCG
Source organism: Oxalobacteraceae bacterium (assembly GCA_027490255.1). Classification (GTDB taxonomy): domain Bacteria; phylum Pseudomonadota; class Gammaproteobacteria; order Burkholderiales; family Burkholderiaceae_D; genus Pernthalerella. The sequence continues at coordinate 27,189 of JAIXYM010000137.1, forward strand.
TCATCATTGAACATAACCTTGATGTGATCAAAACAGCGGACTGGCTGGTGGACCTCGGACCGGAGGGCGGCGCAGGCGGCGGCCAGATTATTGCCAGCGGTACACCGGAACAGGTCGCAAAAAATTCGGCCAGCTTCACCGGCAAATATTTGGCACCCTTGCTGCTGCCGAAAAAAGAGAAGAAACGCGCTTGATGGCAGGCTACAGAAAAAGCGCTTGACCGATACGCTAGGCTACGTGGTTTGTAGATAAAGCCGAATTCAGAGCAACTGTTTTTCGGCGCGTTCAATTGCCTCGGCCGCGCCTCTCAGAACGACCACATCACCGGCTTCGAGTTGCATATCGGCGGAAAAAGGCAAGCGCACCTTACCTCGCCGAACCGCAGTGATTTCCGCGCCCAGTTCCGAGAGATTCAGCGAACCCAGTGTCTTGCCAATCGCAGCAGCTTTTCCCTCCAAGGGGACAGAGTGCAGCCTGACCTGCAAATGCTCCTCATCATCAGCGAGGTCATCCAGGCCGTGAAAGTAACCCCGGAGTGATGCATAGCGTTCGCTTCGGGCGGCCTGAACCCGCTGCACAACGCGACGCAGAGGCACGCCCATGAGCAACAGCGCATGGGAAGCTAGCATCAGACTACCCTCGATGGCTTCAGGCACCACCTCATCTGCGCCGCCCGCGCGTAGCTTGTCGAGATCATCTTCGCCCACACTGCGCACGATAGCGGGCAGGGCTGGTGCAAGTTCATTGGCAAAGTGCAGTGTCTTAAGCGCCATTTGGGTGTCAGCATAAGTAATCACCAAGGCTGCCGCACGATGAATACCCGCTGCCATCAGACTCTCACGGCGACTTGCATCGCCATAAGAGACTTGCCAGCCCGCGTTTTGCGCTTCCAGTACACGCTGTGGATCAAGATCAAGCGCATGATAGGCAATTTTTTCTTCTTCCAGCAAGCGGGCCAAACTCTGACCACTGCGACCAAAACCCGCAATCAGAATATGCTTCTCTTCGCTGATGGTACGAGAGGCGATACGCGTGAGCGCGAGTGATTGCTGCATCCACTCATTGGTCGAAAGCTTCATCACTATGCGATCAGCGTTGGCGAAAACAAATGGTGTGGCGAGCATCGACAAAACCACGGCTGCCAGTATCAACTGCACCAGATTCGGATCGACCAGCCCGAGAGCACCTGCCTGATTAAGCAGCACAAAACCGAATTCACCGCCCTGTGCCAGACCCAGGCCGGTGCGCAGCGCAACACCGGGGGAGGCACCAAACACTCTGGCAAGCAGCGCGATCAGGCTAAACTTGATAAGTAGGGGCACTATCAGCAGCACCAGCACCAGCAACCAGTTCTCAATCACCAACCGCATGTCGAGCAACATGCCAACGGTGATAAAAAATAATCCGAGTAACACGTCGCGGAATGGCTTGATATCTTCTTCTACCTGAAGTCGATACTCGGTTTCGGAGATCAGCATGCCAGCGATGAATGCACCCAAGGCGAGCGACAGGCCAGCAATCTCGGTGATCCAGGCAGCACCCAGCGTGATCAACAGCAGGTTGAGCATGAAAAGCTCTTGCGAGCGTCGCTGAACAACAATGCGGAACCAACGGCGCAGCAATACCTGTCCGAACGTGAGCAGTAAGGTGAGCACGAAGACGGCCTTGAGTCCTGCCCAGGCAAGATCCTCAAGAATGTTCGCACCGGGATTCGCGAGCGCAGGAACCAGAATCAGCAAAGGCACGACCGCCAGATCCTGAAACAGCAGGATGCTGGTGATCCGGCGTCCGTGTTCGCTTTCAAGTTCGAGTTTTTCCGTCAGGAGCTTGAGCACGATGGCCGTGGAAGACATGGACAGTGCGCCGCCGAGAGCAAACGAGGCGCTCCAACCAATATCGAAGATCTTCGGCAAAAATTTTGCGAGCAAACCGCCGCACAGCATCGTGACAATAATGGTGACCACCACTTGCGCCATACCCAACCCGAACACATTGCGTCGCATGGACTTGAGCTTGGGCAGGGAGAATTCGAGGCCGATGGAAAACATCAGAAAGACCACACCGAACTCAGCCAGCATGTGCGTAGCAGGACTATTCGATGCAAGACCCAGCGCATGCGGGCCAATCAGAATGCCTACCGATAAATAGCCCAACATCGGCGGCAAATGCATCATGCGAAATGCGACTACCCCCAGCACCGCGGCAACGAGCAGAATCAGGGTAAGTTCAAGGGCTGAATACATAGGGTGTGGGGCAAGCCGCAAATTACCATCAGCGTTAGAAAACGGAATCTGCAGCAAGTCGCCACCCAGCAAGGTTTTCTTGCGTCTGGCAGGTTTTTTGCTTTAGATCTTGGGCTATACTTTGTCCATGAGTTTACCGCATGAACAAAATTCTTCGCATCAATTTGACAACGTTGCTGCATTACGGGCGTTGAAACTTGCGCAAGAAACCCTACAAATCGAGGCCGATGCTGTCCTCGCGGTGATGCATCGGCTAACCAAATCTGCCGATGACCCCTTTGCGAGGGCTACAGCCCTGCTGCTGAGCTGCACGGGCAGGGTCGCGGTCTCCGGCATGGGAAAGTCTGGGCATATCGCGCGCAAGATCGCCGCCACCCTCGCCTCGACCGGCACCCCGGCGCTCTTTGTCCACCCCGCCGAAGCAGCCCACGGCGACTTAGGCATGGTCACAGAAGCTGATGCCATGATCGCCATCTCCTATTCCGGGCAATCTGATGAGCTCATGGCCATCTTGCCTGTAGTAAAGCGCATGGGCGCCAAACTAATTTCAATGACAGGTAATCCGCAGTCGCCGCTGGCCAAACTTGCCGATGTCCATCTCAACGTCGCCGTCGCCCGCGAGGCCTGCCCGCTGAATCTCGCGCCAACCGCAAGTACCACCGCCACGCTGGCGCTGGGCGATGCACTAGCGGTCGCTCTGCTAGACGCTCGCGGTTTCCGGGAAGAGGATTTTGCCCGGTCCCACCCCGGCGGGGCGCTCGGCAGACGCCTGCTTACCCATGTCCGAGATATCATGCGCACCGGCGACGACATTCCAGCCGTGCGCCCGGAAATGAGCCTGCCAGAAGCGCTGCTTGAAGTCACCCGCAAGGGCATGGCGATGACGGCCGTGGTGGACGATGCGTTTCACGTAGTAGGTATTTTTACGGATGGTGACTTGCGTCGCCTGATTGAGCAAGGCAAAGATTTTTCGCGCACAACGATAGGCGAACTGATGCACAAGCATCCACGTCGGGTGCACCCAGAACAACTGGCAGTAGAAGCTGTCGACCTGATGGAATCCCACAGAATCAATCAAGTGCTGGTCGCGGATACCGATGGACGGCTAGTGGGCGCATTGCATATCCATGACCTGACGCGCGCCAAGGTGATCTGATGCAGGCAATCCAAAAATTCACAGCAGCAGAACGCGCCAAACAAGTCAGACTAATGGTTTTTGATGTAGATGGTGTGCTGACTGACGGGCGTCTTCGTTATGGGAGTGATGGCGAGATCCTGAAGACATTCAATGTGCTGGATGGTCATGGCATCAAGCTGCTGCAGCAATCAGGTGTCAAAACCGCCATCATCAGCGCCCGGCAATCATCGATCGTGGCAAAGCGCGCCGCGGATCTGGGTATCAGCATCGTATTGCAAGGCATCCATGACAAGCGCTCGGCGTTCGAAACGTTACTCGCCGAGACCGGATTGACTGCACAGGATTGCGGCTTCATGGGTGACGATGTCATCGATCTGCCGGTCATGACCCGCGTGGCGTTTGCCGCCAGCGTACCGAATGGTCATGAGGAAGTGCGCTCCCGTGCACACTATGTGGCGCAAGCGAGCGGCGGCCTTGGCGCGGTACGCGAAGTATGCGATTTCATTTTGCGCGCACAAGATAACTACCAGGCGGCACTGGCGCCGTATCTCGCATGACGAGCCGCGTCCATCGGCGTGTACCAGCCCTGGTGCTTCTGGGTGCCGTTACATTACTTGCAGCCGGCAGCTTCTGGCTGGTCCAACTCAGCCAACAATCCGCAGTGAAAACGACACCGCAAAGCGATCGAACAGAGCCCGATTATTTCGTGGAGAACTTTACCTATTCGAAAGTAGATGCCAATGGCCGGGTGGAGTACGTCATTGAAGGCGCAAAAATGACGCATTACCCCGCCGACAAGCGCAGCGTTATTAACAAGCCGGTGGTCCGTAACTTTTCTCCTTCCCGCCCGCCAACCACGGTGCGCGCAGAAACCGCCAATATCAACGGCGACCATACCGAGCTGAAATTAATCGATAACGTCATTCTCGAACGCGCACAAACTCGAGGCGATGAGCCGCTGACAATCACATCCGATTACATGCTGGTACTGCCGAAAAAAGATATCGTGAAAACGGATCGCCACGTTGATATACGCGTTGGCAGCATGCGTATGTCAGGTACCGGTATGCTCGCCAATAATGCAACACGTCAGCTGACTCTGGAGAGCAGGGTCAATGGGATTTTTCAACCACCCAAAAAACCATAGGCATGTAGCACGTAACACGCAACCGAATTCAAGGACGAACGCGATGAAAAATAATCTCCTATCTCACATAATCCGATCAAGCTTTGCAGCGCTCATGGCTGCCGTAATGCTGCAGGCCGCGCACGCAGAAAAAGCAGATTTCGACAAACCGACGCAGGTAGAAGCCAATCAAGGAACCTACGATGAATCCAAGCAGACCAATGTCTTCACTGGTAACGTCGTGCTGACACGCGGCACGCTGATTATGCATGCCGACAAAATGACGGTGCGCAAGGATGCCGCAGGTAACCAGTTTGCAACGCTGTACGCGGCGCCCGGGGGTGTTACCAAGTTCCGTCAAAAGCGCGACGGCGGCAAAGATATGTGGATTGATGGCAGCGCATCAGATCGTATCGAATACGACACCAAAACCGAAATTGCAAAGCTGTTCAAGAATGCAAAAATAAAAATGACCGAAGCCGGCAAGATCACCGATGAAGTCGAAGGCGAATTCGTGTCCTACGACAGTAGAACCGAGTTCTACACCGTCACCAACTCCACCAGCGGTGAAAGCAAGCCGGGAACCGGCAGGGTGCGAGTCGTGATCCAGCCACGCAACGCAGAAAAATAAGACAATGACTCAAAGCGCTTCCAGCACCCTGAGCGTACGCAACCTGCAAAAGAGTTATGGTGCGCGTCTTGTGGTGAAAGACGTATCCATTGAGGTCGTCAGCGGTGAAGTAATCGGCCTGCTTGGTCCCAATGGCGCTGGCAAGACCACGTCGTTTTACATGATTGTCGGACTGGTGCCATCGGAGGCAGGCGAAATCCTACTGGATGGCGAGCGCATCTCCGGCCTGCCGATACATCGCCGCGCCGAGCGTGGTTTGTCTTACCTGCCGCAGGAAGCTTCCGTTTTTCGAAAGCTGTCAGTCGAAGACAATATTCGCGCTGTCCTGGAGTTACAAAAGTCCGACGGCAAACCGCTCTCGCGCGAGGAAATCGACAAGAGACTGAATACCCTGTTGGAAGAATTGCAGATCGACAGTCTGCGCCAGAACCCCGCGTTGTCGCTATCAGGCGGCGAACGTCGCCGCGTGGAAATCGCACGCGCACTGGCAACCAACCCGCGCTTCATCCTGCTCGATGAACCCTTTGCCGGCGTGGACCCGATTGCGGTGATCGAAATTCAACGCATCGTCCGCTTTCTCAAAGCGCGCGGTATCGGCGTGCTGATCACGGACCATAATGTGCGCGAGACCTTGGACATTTGCGATCGTGCTTACATCATCAATCAGGGCTCGGTACTGGCCTCGGGTAGTCCAGACGAGATCATCGCCAATGAGTCAGTTCGCCGAGTGTATCTCGGTGAAAATTTCCGCAGGTAAGGGCGAGCCTGAATGAAGCAGACCCTACAGCTCCGCGTTTCACAGCATCTGGCGTTAACGCCACAGCTGCAACAATCTATACGGTTGCTGCAGCTGTCCACGCTGGAACTGCATCAGGAGCTGGAGCAAATGCTGACCGATAATCCTTTGCTCGAACGACTTGATGATCCGCTCGACCATTCGATCCGCCTGCTCGGCGATGGAGCAATCAGTCAAGCACCAACAGCATCTTCAACTGAGTCCGAACCCAGTGGCGAGGCCAGCGCCGCATCAGAGGGCACTTTCGATGCACCCGCGCAGGGTGAAGAAGGTGGCGGCAGCGAAGCCGAATGGAGCTTTGATGATGTGGCACGCTCCAGCAAGGCTCCCGAAGACGACGATTCGCGCCCGCAACTAGAAGCGCATGAATCTACGCTGCGCGAACATCTACTGGAACAACTCTCGGTCACTGTTGACAATCGCCGCGATCGAGCGCTGGTGGAGTTATTGATTGAAGCGCTGGATGACAATGGCTATCTGGAAGAGCCGCTGGAAGATATTCACGGTCGCCTTCCTGAAGAGCTCGACATCGACATAGATGAAATGCAGATCGCGCTCAAGCTGCTGCAGAGTTTCGATCCCGCTGGCGTCGGTGCGCGCAATGCATCGGAATGTCTGTCCCTGCAAATCCGTCGTATGGAAAAAATCCCCTTCGTAACGCGCCGCATGGCGCTCACGTTGGTGGAAAATTATCTTGAACTATTCGCCCAGCGTGAGTTCAACAAACTGAAGAAGGCTTTGGACTGCGATGATGAGGACTTGCGTGAAGCGCAAGCGGTAATTAAGGCGTGCAATCCTCATCCGGGCGCGCCATATGCCGGTGATGCATCAGATTACGTGGTGCCGGATGTGATTGTCAAACGAGCAAAGAACGGATGGCAAGTGACGCTGAACCGGGATGTCATGCCCAAGCTACGAGTCAATGCCATGTACGCAAATATCCTCAAGCAAAACAAAGGTGAGGGATCACTCACTTCGCAACTTCAGGAAGCGAAATGGCTGATCAAAAACATGCGTCAGCGATTCGACACGATCTTGCGGGTAGCTCAGGCGATAGTAGAGCGACAACGCAACTTTTTCTCCCACGGCGAAGTTGCGATGAAGCCACTTGTGCTAAGGGAAATAGCTGATACACTGGGTTTGCATGAGAGTACGATCTCTCGTGTCACCACGCAAAAATACATGCTGACACCTCATGGCATGTTTGAACTGAAATACTTCTTTGGTAGCCATGTAGCCACGGAAGCGGGTGGCGAAGCATCATCAACCGCGATACGTGCTTTGATCAAACAACTGATAGGAGCTGAGGACACTAAAAACCCTTTTTCCGATAGCAAAATTACGGATATGCTGGCTGAACAGGGAATGGTCGTCGCAAGACGCACGGTAGCAAAGTATCGTGAAGCCCTGAAAATTCCTCCAGTCAATCTGCGCAAGTCCCTGTAGCTTCCCGAGTTTTTAACCGTTGCTGTACGCTCTGCGAATCACCCTGCGGTGATTTGTAAAAAACGTCAGCAACGCCATACCAAGGAGCGCTGTGTATGAATCTGAAAATCAGTGGGCATCATCTGGAAGTCACCCCCGCCTTGCGAGCTTATGTTGAAAGCAAGCTCGAACGCATCAAACGACATTTTGACAACGTCATCGATGTTACCGTCACACTCTCCGTCGACTCCCTGACCGAAAAAGAAAAACGCCAGCGCGCAGAAATCAATTTGCATGTGCGCGGCAAGGATTTTCACGTCGAGAGCGAAGCCCAGGATATGTATGCAGCCATCGATCTGCTGATGGACAAGCTGGACCGACAGGTATTGAAACATAAAGACAAGATCCAGGACCATCAGCACGATGGCATCAAACGTTACACGGGCCCTGAGGCAGAAGTGGCCTGATACTCATCAAGATCTTGCCAAGGGGCGCAATCGCGCCCCTTTTTTTCGCCTCTGTTTCGCCTCTGTTTCGACTCGTCGCCATCGCCACGCCGAAGCGGACTATCCCCGCGCAAAAGACCGGCTTTCCCGCTTCCAAAGCGCAGAGTGACTCATTCCCGATAAACTCACGTCTTTCGAATCACCAACTGCCTGAATACATCTTATGAGCGACCTCGTATTGACCGAAGTTATCGGTCACACCGGCATCATCACGCTGAACCGTCCCAGCGCCCTGAATTCACTCACACTCGATATGGTCCGCACCATGACCAGCGCGCTGTTGGACTGGCGAGATCAGGCAGACATTCATTGCGTGATGGTTCGCAGCAGTAGCGAAAAAGCTTACTGTGCGGGCGGCGATATCCGTTTTTTTTATCAGAAGGGCAAAGCGACAGCGATTGAGGGTGCGGCGCTGATTGAGGATTTTTTTACCGAAGAATATGCGCTCAACCATCTGATCCACCATTATCCCAAACCCTATATCGCGCTGATGGATGGTGTCGTGATGGGTGGGGGCATGGGTATTGCGCAGGCAGGGCCGGCGGCTCGAATCCGTATCGTGACAGAGCGTACAAAAATGGCTATGCCCGAAGTCGGCATCGGACTCTTCCCTGATGTGGGCGGCGGGCACTTTTTGTCGCGCGCTAACGGACAGCTCGGTACTTATCTTGGAGTGACGGGTGAGATGATCGGCGCCAGCGACGCGCTGTATGCTGGGCTGGCAGACGTATTTGTGCCCGCCGCTGAATTGCCTGCCTTGCAGGCGCTTGTCGTCGCCTCATCAGCAGGCAATCTGCGAGAAGACATCACGCGTTTCGCTGCGCCTTTCGCTTCGCAAGCAGATCCGGCGAACAGCCGTCTTGCAGGCATGCGGGAGTCGATTGAACAACATTTTTCGGGCGATTTCATCACGGAGCTCATGGCCTCACTCTCGGCAGACACCAGTGAGTTTGCTGGCAAAACCCTGGAGATCATGCGCAAGCGCTCGCCGCTAATGATGTGCGTGACCCTGTCGCAGTTACGCCGTGCAGCCACGATGACGATTGGTGAATGTTTGCGCATGGAGCGAACCATGGTCAGGCGCTGTTTCGAGCATGGCGAGGTCATCGAGGGTGTCCGCGCGCTGGCGATTGACAAAGATCACGCGCCGAAATGGAATCCGGCGACACTGGCTGAAGTCACGCCGGCGATGGTAGAGCGTTTTTTTGAAAGCGCATGGCCGGCGTATGCGCACCCACTGCGCGCGCTAGATTAGAGAAACGCTGAATCAATATTAAAACCAGCGTTTCTGGCGATGGACTGATCAGATTTCGTCGACAGCAAACAAGCGTCGATACTCGCGCATCGCATAGCGATCTGTCATGCCTGCGATGTAATCAGCCACCTTGCGTGCCTGCTCATTTATATTTCCGCCATTTGTCTGATAATCAGGCGGCATTAGCTGCGGACCTTCGAGAAAGATATTAAACAAGTCAGTGACAATACGTCGTGCCTTGCTGGTCATGCGATTGACCACATAGTGCTGATAGAGATTGGCTCTGAGGAAACGCTTAAGCTCTTGCGCTTCCTGTTTCATGGCATCAGAAAACGAAATCAGTGCTGACGAGTTGCGTACATCGTCAATCGACTTCACGCCTGCATCACGTATCTGGGCGCGCGAGGTGTCGATCAGATCAACGACTAGGGCATTGATCATGCGACGGACTGTTTCGTTGATGGCTCGTCGCCCCTGAACACCCGGAAATTCTTTCTGCACCAGCGACCAGTAACGCGCATAGAGAGTGACTTCATCCAGCTGCACCGTAGTCAGCAAGCCCGAACGCAGGCCGTCGTCAATGTCATGGTTGTTATACGCAATCTCATCGGCCAGATTGGCCAGTTGCGCTTCGAGGCTGGGCTGCTTGCGCTCGATGAAGCGGCGGCCGATCTCTCCCAATTGTTCTGCATTGGGCAGCGAGCAGTGCTTGAGTACACCTTCACGGGTCTCAAACATGAGATTAAGACCATCAAACGCGCCATAACGCTGTTCCAGCTTGTCGATCACACGCAAGCTCTGGAGATTATGCTCGAAGCCGCCATAGGCTTTCATACAAGCATTCAGTGCATCCTGTCCTGCGTGGCCAAAGGGTGTGTGCCCCAAATCATGCGCGAGTGAAATAGCCTCGACCAGATCTTCATTAAGCTGCAGATTGCGAGCGAGCGAGCGAGCAATCTGGGCAACTTCGATGCTGTGCGTGAGTCTTGTGCGAAATAAATCGCCTTCGTGATTGACGAAGACCTGTGTCTTGTATTCGAGGCGGCGAAAAGCCGTGCAATGAATAATGCGATCGCGGTCGCGTTGAAATTCACTGCGCGTATCGGAAGCGCCTTCGGCAAAAAGACGCCCGCGAGAAGCAGATGAACGGGCCGCGTACGGGGCAAGATAGGCTTCGAAATCAGCCATCATGATTCCTGCCCGACGCAGGCGGCGAGGGTTACCTTCAGCAACTCATTAGGTACGCCAGTGATAATGGCCTGACCGAGTGGTTTTAGCAGAATGAATTTAATCTCACCACCCTCATTTTTCTTGTCGACTTCCATCAACTCCAACCAGCGGTCAGCACCCAGATCAGGCGCCACCACAGGCAGACCGGCAGCTTTCACGAGTGCGGTAATGCGCGACTTGTCTTGCGCTGAAAGATAACCTAGTCGGTGCGATAAATCCGCGGCCATCACCATGCCACAACCCACGGCCTCACCATGCAGCCACTCACCGTATCCCATTCCCGCTTCAATCGCGTGACCAAAGGTGTGCCCAAAATTCAGAATGGCGCGCAATCCTGATTCACGTTCATCCTGTCGGACGACATCCGCTTTGATTTCACAGGAACGCTGAATCACATGCGCCAGCGCCGCATCATCGCGCGCCATCAGCTGATCCATGTGAGCTTCCAACCAGCTGAAAAATTCAGTGTCGATAATGGCGCCGTGCTTGATGACTTCAGCGAGCCCGGCGGAAAGTTCCCGTTGCGGCAGGGTGGACAAGGTGGCGGTATCAGCCAGCACCGATTGCGGCTGGTAAAACGCACCAATCATATTTTTACCCAGCGGATGATTGATCGCTGTCTTGCCGCCGACCGAAGAATCCACTTGCGCCAGCAGGGTCGTGGGAATCTGTACAAATGGCACACCCCGCATATAGGTAGCTGCGGCAAAACCGGTCATGTCACCAATCACTCCGCCACCCAATGCCACCAGTGTGGTCTTGCGATCGCATTTATTCTCCAGCAGCGCATCAAAGATGCGCATCAGATTATCGACATTTTTTTCTTCTTCTCCGTCAGCCAGGACGATAGCGAGACAATGTTTGCCCGCAGCCTCCAGCATATCGGTCAATCGCTGAAGATACAAAGGCGCGACGATGGTATTGGTGACAATAGCTACCCGCTTACCAGGAATATGATGTGCGAAATCTGCTTGATCCAGCAAATGACGGCCGATGATGATCGGATAGCTGCGCTCTCCCAGTGATACGGTGAGATCTGCAAAAACAGAATGGGTTGATGTCATGACAGGGAATCGGATTCGGCTTCGCGGTTGTCGGCGTTGGTTGATGATTCACTGTCAACCGGCGGGCTCTGGGTGTTGCTCTGTAGTTGCGAAAGAATATTGTGAACAACGGAATGGACATTCGGCCTTCCGGTTTCAATGATGATGTGGGCGACTTCTTGATAGAGCGGCGCACGCTCACGCGAAATCGCTTCTATCTTTGCTTTTGGATCAGCAGTTTGCAGTAATGGCCGATTTTTATCATGACTGGTGCGCTGAAGAATGCTGGCCACTGATGCGCGCAGATAAATCACCGTACCCCGCTCACGCAGAAGCTGTCGGCTGGTTTCGTTCAGTACGGCGCCACCACCCGTGGCCAGCACGATCCCCTGCTGGGCGGTGAGATCGCGTATGACATCCGCCTCACGCTGACGAAAACTGGCTTCGCCTTCGATTTCGAAAATGAGGGGAATTGACGCGCCGGTTCGTGTTTCGATTTCCTGATCGGCGTCAACAAAGCGCAAATTGAGTTTCTTTGCCAGCGAGCGGCCTATCGTAGTTTTGCCCGAGCCCATCAGGCCAACCAGAAAGATATTGTTTGTCGAATTCTGCATCATTGCCGCCAATCGGGCGTATTTACCCGGAAAGACGACAGTTTATCGCATCCGCCCACTCACGACGGAGCCAACGCGAGCCAACCCACTCCAGTCCGACTCAGCGCACGATGGGCGAATCCGTGACGATACGGGGCGTAATGAAGATCAACAGCTCGGTCTGATCCCGAGTACGGCGGGTGCTGCGGAACAGACGACCCAACACCGGAATATCTCCCAACAGGGGCACCTTGAGCTCGCTGTCAATCTCGGTCTGAGTGAAAATACCGCCCAGAACAACCGTACCGCCGTTCTCAACCTGCACATTGGTTTTGACGTGCTTGGTATTGATAGCGAAACTGGAACCCACGGCGACACCGCGGGAGTCTTTTGCGACATCCACCATCAAAATCACATTGCCGTCTGGCGTAATCTGGGGCGTCACCTCCAGTTTGAGGTTCGCTTTCTTGAACTGTACCGACGTTGCGCCGCTGCTGGTCGCCTGTTGAAAAGGAATTTCTTCGCCCTGCTCGATCAGCGCCGGCTGCTGATCGGCGGTGACCACGCGTGGGCTGGAAATGATTTTTCCTTTGCCGTCAGCCTCCAGCGCGGACAACTCAAGATTCAGAAAACGATTGGCATTGGCCGAGAAAAGACTAATGCCCATACTTGCCGGTGATGCGCCATTGATTGACGCGGCAGGCAAGTTAACAAATTGTGTGTTGGGTATGAAGGCCTGCCCCGCACCCGCCAGCTGCCCAGTCTGCTCTCCGACGCCGAGGTAATTTCCAGTCACTGCCAGCCGACTGGTGCCGGGTAAGTTGATACCCGGTGTCGCATTGTTGGCATTGCGAAGGTCAGCAAAACCGAGCCTTACACCCAGACTTCTGCTGAATGTATCGTCTGCCTCGACGATGCGGGCTTCGATCATGACCTGACGCGTGGGTATGTCGGTCAACTGTATCAGTTTGCGCACTTCCTCCAGACGGCTGGGTGTATCGGTGACAAATAATTTGTTGGTACGCGGCTCGGCAGAAGCGCTGCCACGACGCGACAAAATGCTACCGCGCCCGACCTGACCATCGAGCCCGAAGACCTGACGAAAGGCATCAGCCTTTTGGTAATTCAACTGGAAGGTCTCCGTAATCAATGGCTCCAGCTCGGATATCTGTGCCCGCTGTTCCAGCTCCAGCCTTTCCTTGGTCAGCAATTCGTCCTTGGGTGCGATCCAAAGCACATTGCCATTACGACGCATATCCAGCCCCCGCGCCTGCATCACAATGTCGAGCGCCTGATCCCAAGGCACATCCTTCAAACGGAGCGTGAGATTGCCGCTCACGCTGTCGCTGGCCACTACATTTAGCCCGGTGAAATCTGCAATCACCTGCAGCAATGCACGCACGTCGATATTTTGAAAATTCATCGACAGCTTGTCACCCCGATAGCCACGATTACCAGCAGAGGTTTTGCCATCGTCCTGTTTGACCGATCGCACTTCCAGCACGAGCCGGCGATCGGTCTGCCAAGTTAGGTGCTCCCATTGGCCACGCGGCTCAATCAGCATACGCACCGTGTCACCGTCGGCGCGGGTGGTGATAAATTGCACCGGCGTGCCGAAATCAGACACATCCAGTTTGCGCCGAAGTACCTCGGGCAAACTGGTTTTCATGAAATCGACGACCAGTGACTGGCCCTGACGGCGTACGTCTATGGATGACTGTGTTTTTGCCAAATCAATGATGATGCGTCCGGAATCGCTCTCCCCCCGTCGAAAATCCAAATCGACAATCGCGTTCTTTTCCATCGCCAAGTTTGCCGCACGGGCGCTTTGGTCTGTGCCGGCTCTTTCATCGACCAGAGTCACCATCAACGTCTGCCCTGTCACGCGCATGCTGAACTGCTGCGGACGCTTGAGATTGAGCACAATACGCGTGCGCCCCGCCGCCTGCACAAGATCCACATGACGCAGCTCACCCGCATCGAATACTCGCCGGGTCTGACCGGTAGCATTCAGCGTGTCCGGAAAATCGAGCACGATTCTTGGTGGAGCCGCAGTTGAAAAGCTGCCCGGCGGTGCAGCAAGTGCCTGGCGCATCGGGATCCGCAGTGTCAGCACCGATCCAGTATGACTGGCCTCGATACCTGTGATCGCATTGAGCTCAGCCCGCGCGTTCGTGATCGTGATCATGATCATGATCACGAACATCATGCAGCCCATGAACCAGCGTCCTGCTTCCAACATAACTACTTTCATCAACGTTTCTCCTGCAATACCAGTCGCGCGCGTCGCTTGGCCCAAGTATTGCCGACGTCCTGCACCACTTCCTCAATTTCGATGGCGCCTTCGCCAATGGCTATCACTTTGCCCATATCGGGCCCTAGGTGGCTACCCAGATGCACCTGATGAATAATTTTGTCTGCTTCAACCAGCGCAACCACCTGCCCCTGACGGCGTATGCTTCCCACCAGCCGCAGGCTATCCAACGGAAAGGATTCCAGCGGCTCCCGTGAACGGCGCGTATCGGGTTGCAAGCCTGTTGTGTTTTGATCGGTAACTAGGGATGCGGAAATTTTGGTGATATCAAAGGGATCCAGTCGGCCAGAGGCTTGATAGTGAAATTCTTCGACCACTGGACGCGGTGATACTTCAACCGGCACCGGGTGCGACTGCCGCCTGATATCGCTCATCCAGGTGCGCAAATCATTTTCAGGTGCTTCGCTGCAGCCGCTCAGAAGAACGGTGATCAGGCCGAGCGTTTTTAGCAAAATGAGTGACGCGCAGTCGCATGAGCGGTAGCAAGCGTTTCGCAGGCGCTTCATTTACTGCCCCGTTTCTTGCTGTCTTCGGCCATCTTTTTTTGGGATTTTTGGGATGCCACCTCGTCCTTGTCGAGGTAGCGGAAAGTGTGAATCACACCTTCGAAGTTTTGTATCCCTTCGCGCAATTGTGTAATTGCGATTCTGTCGATGGTGACGATGCGCTGCAGATTGGCGATATCACTCGTGAAACCGGCCAGTGCATGGTAGTTACCCGTGAGTTTGATCTCGATGGGCAGCTCTGCATAAAAATCATGCAATCTGACCTGACCCGGTTTGAACAGCTCGAACTGCAGTCCGCGGCTGATACCCGCCTGATTGATTTCAGACAGCAAAGCATCCATCTCGGACTTGCTAGGTAATTGCTGTTCCAGCTTTTCGACTTGCGACTGCACTTGCGCCTTTTGCTGACGCAAGATATCGAGATGTCCCGACTGCCGGACTTTTTCAGTAAAATCTTGCTTCTGACGGACCTCCTCAGCCTGCCCCGAGGCCAGCTCTTCCCATTGCGCCGTCCACACTAGCCATCCCCCTGCCATGATGACCATCAGCGAAACGCCAAGCGCGCAGAACAGCCGGGGAATGATGGGCCAGGTACCTGGATGCCGCCCTTGCAGGCCCTGAAACTGACTCGCGACAAGCTGCCAGTTGAGCGATGTACCACGCTGAATTGACATCATGGCGAGCTGGCTCCCTTTGCAGCAGCAATGGTCACATTAAATTCGTAGACTTTTCTTGCTTCTTTACCCTGCCCCAGGCTGGCGGCCTTGATCTCGACGAGCTCGGCTTTTCCTAGCCAGGGCGTTGACTGCGACAGATTACGAAGTAATTCGGAAACACGAGAATTTGATTGCGCCAGTCCCGTGAGGACGAGATGGTCTGTTTGTTTGATTGACTTGAGCGCGACACCTGCGGGCACACGCGTGACCAGTTCATCCAGCAAATGCACTGGCCGGGCTCGATCGGATTGCAGACTTTCGACCGCATGTTGCCTGGCCTTGAGGGCATCGATATCCTGACGTAGTCCTTTGATTTCTCGCAATCGATCATCGAGAACCTTGTTTTCGGACAGAAGTAATGCATTGCGACTCTGCTGCGTTGACAGTTGCGCAGCATTTACTCCGCTCACAATCAAAACCACCATCAATCCACAGAGCGACGACAACACCAACAGACCATTAAACAGACGCTTTTGCTCCCGGCGCTGCGCTTCACGCCAGGGAAGAAGATTGAATTCGATCATCTTGAAAAGCTCCGCAGTGCAAGCCCACAGGCGACCAGGCAAGCAGGTGCATCTTCGTTCAACTGCAAATCAAGGGATGGCAAATGCATATCTGTAAACGGGTTCGGTAGTGAAGTGGATATGCCCACCCGGCGCTCCACGAACGCAGCAAGATCACTGCCGAGGTTGTAGATACTGCCGGCGATGTATATGTGCGAAACGCTGGCGTGCTGTGTCGACGTCGAGAAAAGCTGCAAGGCACGTGTGAGTTCCTGGCAAATTGCTTCCCTGATCGACTCCATGGCAGCGCGCGATTTCTCTTGATCGGATCGAGGCAAAGACAGACCTATTTCACGTTCAAAAATCACCAAACCATTGAGCATGACGTAGCAATGACTCCCTTCGCTGCACAATTGCAGTAATACGACGGGCTGGTTCTGATGCTCTTGCCGTTTTAAGTCGAGCAGGTCCAACGACGCCGTCATGACCTGGGATTCAACATCGATTACCAGCGGACGCAAGCCAGCCGCATCGGCCAGTGTGAGCCTTTCATCAATCCGCTCCTTGCGTGCAGCCACCAGCATCACATCTACATAACCCTCATGACTTGCCGAAGGACCCACTGTGACGAAATCAAGGCTGATTTCATCGAGAGAGAATGGTAAGGTCTGACTCGCCTCAGTCTCGACTTGCATTTCCATTTCCTCGTCGTACATGCCGGCGGGCAGCATCAGCATTTTTTTGATGACAGTACCGGAAGGCAGTGCCATCGCCGCGGTTCTCAAGCGCGTGCCACTGCGCTTGAGTGCACGGCGCAGTGACTCTGTGAGAAGTTCCATCTGTGAAAAGCCGCCGTCACGCAAGGCGCCCGAAGGCACAGGCTCCTGCGCGTAATGTGCGACTCGGAAATGTTTGCCCTCACGAACGAGTTCCATGATGCGTATGCCAGCCGGACTGACATCGACGCCCAGTACCGGTGCTTGATGGCGGCGAAACCATGAACCCACAGAAAACATTCGAAACGCTCCGCACAATAGGTGTTGCCATTTTTTAAATTTGACGCGGATGCTAACAAGTGCCTTTTCAGAATGTAAAGCCGCTTAGGACTGACGTTGTCAAATGCCGACGCAAATCAGCACATCAGAGCCAATGAACACAGCAAGCTTGCTATGAGCAAGCTCAACACTGCGGGGCAACCGTTATAATCGGACGCTCCAAGGCTTTCATGCCTCTCTCATTTCTTCCCGAATGAACTCATCCACTCCGAACGGTGATGCACCCAAGGGCGAGCGCCCCTCCATCCTGCCGGCACCCGTCAAGATGGCGCTGAGCCTATTGACCGCAGTCGGAGGCCTTGTACTGATCGTCGCGCTGCTGGCGGGCTTCATCCTGATGATGGCTTACCCCACCTTGCCGGACATTGATGCGCTCGCGACCTATCAACCCAAAATGCCACTGCGTGTTTTTTCTGCAGATAACGTGCTGATCGGAGAGTTCGGTGAGGAAAGACGCAGCCTGGTACGTTATAAAGATATTCCGCCGGTGATGAAGCAAGCCGTGCTGGCGATCGAGGATGATCGTTTTTATGAGCACGGTGGTGTCGACTACTGGGGAATTTTGCGCGCGATGATTAACAACACTTTTGGTGGCAGCCGCCAGGGTGCCTCGACCATCACGCAGCAAGTGGCGCGCAACTTCTTTTTATCCAGCGAACAGACGATCAAGCGCAAACTCTATGAAGTGCTGCTTGCGTGGAAAATAGAAAAAACACTCACAAAAGATCAAATTCTCGAGCTCTACATGAACCAGATTTATCTGGGACAACGCGCCTATGGCTTTGCCTCAGCGGCTCAGATTTATTTTGGTAAAAAGCTCAACGAAGTCACCGTTGCCGAGGCCGCGATGCTGGCTGGCCTTCCCAAGGCGCCCTCCGCCAACAATCCCGTCGTCAACCCAAAACGCGCCAAGGCGCGTCAGCAATACATCCTGCAACGCATGCACGATCTGGGCTATATCACCACCGCCCAATATGAACGCGCGCGTGATGAAGAACTCCGAATCAAGATGGACAGCACAGACTTCGGTATTCATGCCGAATACGTTTCGGAAATGGCGCGACAGATGGTCTATGACCAATTCAGAGAAGATGCTTATACGCGCGGCTTCAATGTATTCACCACCATTACCAAAGCCGACCAGGATGCTGCCTATCTAGCGCTGCGTCGTGGTGTGCTTGAATATGAAAAACGTCAGCCCTATCGCGGACCGGAAGGCTATATGGATATTCCGGCCAACAAATCCGACGCAGAGGCAGCGATAGAGTCCGAACTCGCCGAGCACCCTGATAGTGATGGCATTATTGCTGCAGTTGTGTTGTCGGCCGGCCCCAAGAACGTGCGGGCATTGCTGGCGTCCGGCGAAGAAATCACGATTGCTAATACCGAACTCGGTGCTGCTGCTGCAGCCCTCACCGATAAAATGCCTGCCAACAAACGCATACGACGTGGTGCGATCATCCGTGTGATGCAGGAAGGTACGGGATGGTCCATCATTCAGCTGCCTGAGGTGGAGTCAGGTTTTGTCTCCATCAGCTCTGAAGACGGCCGTATCAAGTCACTGGTCGGCGGCTTTGATTTCAGTCGTACAAAATTCAATCATGTGACACAAGCCTGGCGACAGCCTGGCTCGACCTTCAAGCCATTCATTTATTCAGCCTCACTTGAAAAAGGCCTGTCGCCTGGCACCATGATCAATGACGCACCCATCGTATTCGATGCCGGCAAAACCGGGTCCCAAGCATGGGAGCCTAAAAATTCTGACGGCAAATATGACGGCCCACTGTCCATGCGCAAAGGCCTGACGCGGTCCAAAAATATGGTGTCGATCCGAATTCTCGATCGCATCGGCGTCAATTACGCACAGGAATACGTGGCACGCTTCGGGTTTGACCTCGAAAAAAATCCTCCCTATCTGACAATGGCTCTGGGTGCCGGAGCAGTCACGCCGCTACAGATGGCTGGCGCTTATGCAGTGTTTGCCAATGGCGGATACAAAATCAATCCTTATTTGATTTCGAAGATTACCGACAACAGTGGTCGCACGCTGTTTCAGGTTACGCCTGAGCGTGCTGGCGATGAAAATCTGCGCGTCATCGATGCACGTAATGCGTATCTGATCGACAGCATGCTCAAAGATGTGGTTAAACATGGCACTGCCATGCGGGCATTGGCACTGAAGCGTCCTGACATCGCCGGCAAGACAGGCACCACCAATGATTCTATCGACGCCTGGTTTGCGGGCTATCACCCGAAACTAGTCGGTGTGGCTTGGATTGGTTTCGACAAACCCAGAAATCTCGGCAGTCGTGAAACAGGCGGTGGCCTGGCTCTACCCATCTGGATCAGCTATATGCAAAAGGCGCTACAAGGATTATCCGTACAGGAGCGCGCCATGCCAACCGGCGTGACCACCTATGCGGGCGACTACGTGTATACCGAATATGCGGATGGCAGCGGGGTAGGCTCGGTCGGACTGACACCGTCTGGGGAAGCCAATGGGCCAGGTGATAAAAAAGAGGATGAGCCCCAGAGCGAAATTTTCTAGGTGGGCTGAACAAGTTAAGGTTTATTGCAAGCCCGCCCAGCTAAGCAGTGGACTGATCAAGCGCTTCCCGGATCCTGCTTCAGATGGAGTATCGCGCCGGCCTGCGCGCTGGCCAGCCGGGACAGTGCGGCAAATAGCTCTGATCCATCCCGGGTGTCTTTCCAGAGCTGATCATCTGCCATGCGGTAATGAAATCCGCCGGCTCGAGCGGCGACCCAGATTTCCTTCATGGCCGCTTGCGTGTTAACGATGATTTTCGAGCCCTGATCAATGAATTCGATTTCCAGCACATTACCGCTGCGACTGCATTCCAGATCGACGTCCGCAGCGTCACCGGCACGCTCCATACCGATTTCGATTGCATCCAGCGTGGCCTCTGCAGCGGCCAGGAACTCAGATTCGCTCATGCTAAACTCCGGTAGATTTTTTTAACAGGCCGCAGCATTGAGTAAAGGCGGCCTTCAAGTTAGTTTTGAACATCATGCTCAGATTCGGCATCATTTTAGCGGCGATCGCATTATCCGGCTTGAGCGCCTGCGGGCAGACCGGCCCGCTCTACCTGCCCGATCGTCCCGCGCCCACCACCAAAACCGACGCCGAGTTCGATGCTCAGCCTGCCAAACCCGACCCTACTCGTAAGCCCTGAACATAGTGAATACGCCGCATTTCCATTACCGTGATGGTGAACTTTTTGCCGAAGGTGTCGCGCTGAGCACCATAGCGAAAGCCTTTGGCACACCCAGTTATGTCTATTCACGCGCCAGCCTGACTGAAAATTTCCTCGCCTATGACCAAGCGTGCCGTGCGCATGGCCGTGGCGAAGGATCGGCACTCATCTGCTATGCGGTCAAATCCAATGCCAACATTGCGGTTCTTAATCTGCTCTCAAAATTGGGGTCGGGTTTTGACATCGTCTCTGGGGGCGAACTACAACGCGTGATCGCGGCTGGCGGCAATCCGCACAAGGTCATTTTTTCCGGCGTGGGTAAGACACGCGATGAAATGCAACTGGCGCTCTCGCATGACATCCTTTGCTTCAATGTTGAATCAATTCCGGAGCTGCATCGTCTGAATGAAGTCGCATTAAGCATGGGAAAACGCGCCCGCGTATCGCTGCGCGTGAACCCGGATGTCGATGCGAAGACCCATCCGTATATCTCCACCGGCCTTAAAGACAACAAGTTCGGTATCGCTTTTGAAGATGCGCTGCCCACCTACCGCGTTGCGGCCAGCCTGCCCAATCTTGAAGTTACGGGCATTGACTGCCATATCGGTTCTCAGCTGCTTGATGACGCACCGCTGCTGGAAGCGCTTGACAAGATCATTGAGCTCGTCGACCAGCTCGCCTCAGAAGGCATCGCGCTGCATCATCTGGATATCGGTGGTGGTATCGGTATCTGCTACGACCAGGAAAAACCGGTGGCTGTCGGAGATTATCTGGCACGACTATTTGCGCGCATTGATCGCTGGCGCGCCGAAAAATACGATAACAAGCCGTTGACCATCATGTTTGAGCCGGGCAGATCTATCGTTGGTAACGCGGGTGTGCTGCTGACCGAAGTACACTACTTGAAGCATGGCAGCTCCAAGAATTTCGCTGTCGTCGATGCTGCAATGAATGACCTGATGCGCCCAGCAATGTACGAAGCCTGGCATGGCGTTCAGGTTGTCAGACCGCAGTCCCATGACTCGCACATTTATGATGTGGTCGGCCCTGTATGTGAATCCGGTGACTGGCTCGCTCGCGAGCGAGCATTGGCAATCGCACCGGGCGATCTGCTGGCTATCATGTCAGCCGGCGCCTATGGCATGACGATGGCGTCCAACTACAACACGCGCGGTCGTGCTGCCGAAATACTCGTAGATGGCGATCAGTTCAGTCTGATCCGTCGGCGGGAAACAGCTGCTGAGCTATTTGCACTTGAATCCATTCCGACGTAATCGGGTTCATCGTCGTCGCAGAAAATCCTGCCGTAACCAGATCAATCGCAGCGCCAACAACACAGCGACCACCGCGCCCATTACCAGCGGTTCAGCAAAGTTATGCTTGCCTGCTCGCATCCACCAAAAATGTAGCAGGGCTAATATCGCAATCAGATAAATCAGGCGATGCAACACGGACCATCGCCTGCCTAGTTTCCCGAGCATGAAGTCATTACTGGTCAATGCCAGTGGCACCAATAACACGAAGGCTGAGAAACCCATCGCAATAAAGGGCCGCTTCAGAATATCGCTCACCATCTCGGCAAGATCAAAAAAATGATCGAACCAGATGAAGGTCAGAAAATGCAGGCTGGCATAAAAGAAGGTGAACAAGCCCAGCATGCGACGAAAGCGCATCAGCGCGTTCAGACCGGTGAGACGACGCAGCGGTGTTACGGCGAGTGTCAGGCAAAGAAAATACAGCGTCCAGTCGCCGGTAGCGCGAGTAATAAATTCAATCGGGTTGGCAGTGAGCCGGTCCTGCAAACCCAAAGCGATCAAACTTAGCAAAGGCAGCAGAGAGAGCGCAAACATCATCCACTTTGTCCAGAGCAGTTGTCGGGGACCAAAGCGCATGGTGATGGTCAGTAGAATTTTTTGAGATCCATACCTGAATACAGCGATGCGACTTCCGGGTAGCCATTGAACATCAGGGTCTTGCGCTTACGCGTAAGGTAACCATCTTCACCAATACGACGCTCTGTGGCCTGCGACCATCGAGGATGACTGACTTCCGGATTCACGTTGGAGTAGAAACCGTACTCGTCAGGTGCGACGCTGTTCCATGCCGTTTTAGGCTGGGTTTCAGTGAAACGGATGCGCACAATCGATTTCGCCGACTTGAATCCGTATTTCCAAGGCACGATGATGCGAACCGGTGCACCGTTCTGATTCGGCAGCACTTGCCCATACATACCCAGACTGAGCAGCGTCAGTGGATGCATGGCCTCATCCAGACGAAGGCCTTCGACATAAGGCCAAGACAGGACGCGACTGCCCAAGCCCGGCATTTGGGCCGGATCGGCGAGCGTGGTGAATTCGACGAATTTTGCATTACCCGTGGGTTCGACTTTACGAATCAACTCGGCCAGCGAATAACCAGCCCAGGGAATTACCATCGACCAACCTTCGACACAACGCAGACGGTACAGACGTTCCTCAATGGGCGCGAGCTTGAGCAGACTGTCGATATCAAGCGTTAGAGGCTTTTTGACTTCACCATCAATGCGCACGGTCCAGGGTTTTGTTTTCAGCGTTCCGGCACGCACCATGGGATCGCCCTTGTCGAGCCCGAATTCATAGAAGTTGTTGTAGCTAGTCGCATCTGCAATGGCAGTTGCTTTGTCCGCTGCGGTATAGGCTGGATTGATGCGCGCTGGTAGACGTGCACGCGATACGGCATCATTGGCCATCGCGGCGTCGACCAACGCGCCGGCTGACAAGCCGCCGGCAGCAAGTTGCGTCAGAAAATGGCGGCGTGATTGAAATTGCTCTCGTGGCGTGATTTCGGAGGACAGCGGGTCAGTAGAACGAGGAAGTTTGATCAGCATGCTGGCTCCGTGATGCTGTGCGGGTGAGACATGAACGAGCATAGGCTGCCCGAAGACAGCCTATGCTCGGGCTGTTTATAACTCGCCGTAGGAATGCAACCCGGACAGGAACATATTCACGCCCAGAAAAGCAAAGCTGGTAATGAGCAGCCCACCGATCGCCCACCATGCAGCCACTTGTCCACGCAAGCCCTTCATCAAGCGCATATGCAGCCATGCGGCGTAATTGAGCCAGACGATCAGCGCCCAGGTTTCCTTCGGATCCCATGACCAGTAACCACCCCAGGCTTCGGCTGCCCAGAGCGCACCGAGAATCGTTGCAATCGTGAAGAAAGCAAAACCAACGGCAATCGCCTTGTACATGATGTCATCGAGTACCTCGAGCGGAGGCAAACGATCCGCCAGTATGGACTTGGATTTGAGCAGATAAGCTACACCCACCATGGCGGCCAGCGCAAACGTGCCGTAGCCGATGAAGTTGGCGGGCACGTGAATCTTCATCCACCAGCTTTGTAGCGCGGGTACCAACGGCTGGATTTCATGCGCATCTCGGCTGGTCATATACCAGAGAAGAAACCCAACAGCCGCCGAGATCACCAGCAGGATGAAGGCACTTACCTGGCGAGTCTCGTATTTTTCTTCGTAGAAGACGTTAAACAATGCGGTAATTAGACAAAACAATACGAACACTTCGTAGAGATTCGATACCGGAATATGACCAATATCCGCGCCCAGCAGATACGACTCATACCAGCGCACCATCAGGCCAATGAAGCCCATCAATATCGCTGCCCAGCACAAG
Organism: Oxalobacteraceae bacterium; assembly: GCA_027490255.1. GTDB lineage: Bacteria > Pseudomonadota > Gammaproteobacteria > Burkholderiales > Burkholderiaceae_D > Pernthalerella. The sequence continues at coordinate 51,152 of JAIXYM010000137.1, forward strand.
CGACTTCCGACAGCGCCACCAAAATCTGAGCGCGAGAGCAAACCACCCCAGTGGAACACGGTAGATAAGCCAAACAGGAAGCTCATCCACAAAATGGCGGACTGGCTGGACAAGAGGTATTTGAGGAAGAACCGCGACTGCGCCATCTCCAGATTGCCGGCGTACATGGAAATGGCCCACAGGGACAAACCGAAAATCAGCAGCATCAACACGCGCGAAGATTTCCAGTACCAGCCCAATCCGACGAATACGGGGACCGCCGCCAGCAAGATGACTTTTTCATAGATATCCATGAAATCGCCGTAGCGGTTGAACGCAAACAGCGCACCGGAAGCAAGTATTAGCGCAAAAATCCAGTCGAACACACTGGCACTTTTGAATATGCCGGGATTTTCGGTATAGGTTTGGTTTTCAGTGAGTTCCATCATTTTTCTCCGAGTACTGCAGCGAGTCAGGCAAGTATAGTTCAGCCCTGATGGGCTTGCCCACTCTGATTTGGGCGAGATTTATTACCGGCTCATTGAGGGTTGAGTCGCGTCTTGATCCGTTCGAATTCCTTGTCAAAATCCAGACTGCGTCGCTGTGAACTCATGGCCATCAGCGCATGCGTGCCGCCACCTTCCTGTGGACGAATCCAAATCCACAGCCGACGCTCGCGCACATAGAGCATCGCGAAAACACCCAGAACCAGTAGTAAACATCCCAGGTAAACCACATTTTTTCCGGGTGATTTAGTCACTTGCAGCACAGATGCTTTCACCTGCTCAAATCCTTGGAGCTGCAGAAATACTGGCGCACCATAGAAGAAGCCATCCGCAAGCGCATTGCTTGCAACTTGCAGGAAGCGGCCGTTTTTTTCGTCCGCAGTCACCGGTGGTAATCCGTCTTTTTCACGAGCGACCTGCCATAGCTCCCAGAGGCTGCCATTGAGTATCTTCATGAAGGCATCAGCCGCTTTCTCCTGCTGCTCTTCTGGCAAAGCGCCAATAAAGCGCGCGATCGCAATATAACCAGAGGATTCGCGATCACCAACGAAGATGCCCATTGCGCGCAATGATGATGCCCTCAGCTGCTCCCGCAAGGATTTGTTGTCCGCGGAAGTCAGCGGCATTTTTTGTGCGTAACGTGCCGCAGCCTTTTCGCGCAGCGCGCTATCATTGATGGCCGCCCGCAAGCGCATCCATTCATTGACCGTACCTTTGTCATCGGCAGGAATACGCAGATAGCGGAAACTTTCGGAGGGCGATTCGCGCAGACCCGCAAGGAAGACATCACTGCCGTCTAGCATTACCGGCACCATGTAGTTATTGTATTCGCGTGCCTGCCCTGTCTTGTCACGGAGCTTGTACTGAACACTGGGGCCAACGTTTTTCAGTTCCTTGGTTTTTTTGGTGTTGGCTGCAGAACCGAGTCTTTCGTCCAGCGTCGCGCTGAATTTTTCGTTGAAACCCTTGGCCTGATTAACAGCACGGACGTCCTGACCATTGACACTCGTGTTTTCCACATTGAAGGGTCTGAATCCTGACCATTCAATGGTGTATTCAGCACCACCGCTGCTGACGAGCGGCGTAGATTTACCCACCTCACCCTCAACCGGGAATGAGCCGCTTGCGGGGCCGTTCATGGGATAACCCACGAGCTTCAAGCGACTTCCGCCATCTTCAAAACTCGACTGATAAACCGCCAAGCCTTTGTAAATCAGTGGCTCGTTCACCTTGATGGTTGCTGAAAAGCTCTTGCCGGTTTCATGGTCTGTGACGATGACATTGCTGGCAAACAGCTTGGGCATGCCTGTCGAATAAAAGTCTACGACGAATTTTTCAAGCTGTAGGGTAAAGGGCAATTCCTGAACCATCACACCCTCACCAACGGGTACGATTGCCGTCTTACTGGCAGAGCCTTCGGGGATGAAGGTATTGCCGCGGAAGGTCAAATTACCCAAACCCAGACGATGACGTTCCGGAATTTCAGCAATGATGCCATTGCCGATAAAGGCTTCTTTATCAAACAGCCATTGTTGCGCACGAATAGGCAGACTGGAGTCGAGCAAACCTCCAACACAGATAATCACAATGGCCGAGTGCGCGAAGATGTATCCCAGCTTGTTGGCCGCACCTTGTTTGGCAGTCAGCAGCGTTGCCTCGCCTTTTTGCACCAGCTTTACCTGATAGCCATCTGAGGCGACGATCCGAGCAGCTTGCGCGGCAAACTGCTCGCCGCCCGTCTGCGCAGACCATTCGGCGCGATGATGGAAATTACGTAAAGACTGTTCGCGCACGCTCTCGCGCCAACTTTTCATATCCTTGAGCATTTTTGGCGCATTACGCGCTATGCACAACGAAGTGGACGTCACCAGAAAAGCCATGATCAGCAAGAACCACCAAGCCGAGTACACCGAGTAGATGGAGAAATGCTCAAAAATCTCGAACCAGAACGGACCGAACTGGTTCACATAATTCGGCATGGGTTCATTTTGCGTGACCACCGTACCCACGATGGACGCGATCGATATGACCGTCAACAGGCTGATCGCAAACCTCATGGACGACACCAGCTCGACAGCGTCGGATAGCCATCGACGGCGGGTTTGTAGAACGATTCCCTCGGTGCTCGTAGTCATGAGTGTGTTGCGCTTTGTCTCGGGTGGTTACTGACAGCCATGGCAACTTGGCGCAGCGTTCGGTTATGACGCCATTTTATGCCTGCAATGGTGACCCGTCGCCCATACCCTGATCCCTTGTGGGTCTTTAATTTGAGCTCCGGAAATCCTACCGTAGAAAACAAAAGGGGCGACTTCTCAGCCACCCCCTCGCGGCCGCATATCGGCCTAATTTGTCTACGCCGTGATTACTTCAGGCCCGCAATGTAGTCCGCCACCGCTTGCATCTCTTCGTCGGAGAGGCGCTTGCCTATCGCAGTCATCTGAGCATTGTTCGCACGTGAGCCAGTGCGGAAATTGGTGAGCTGCGCCACGGTGTAATCCTGATGCTGTCCAGCGAGGCGCGCAAACTGCGCCGGAATGCCGGCGCCGTTGGGGCCGTGGCATCCTGCGCAGGCAGGCACATTCTTTTCAGCGATACCGGCGCGGTAGATTTTTTTGCCCAGCTCTACCGTGTTTTTATTGCGAGCGGCGCCCGGCGCAGGTTTCTGCTGATCCAAATAGGCAGAAAGGTTGCGTATGTCATTGTCATCAAGCGCCTTGGAGATTCCAGTCATGATGGCGTTGTTGCGGTTAGGGCCCTGGAAATCGTAAAGCTGCTTCTTCAGATAGGCAGCATGCTGACCCGCCAGTTTTGGATTTTGGGCGATCGTTGAATTACCCGCAGCGCCATGGCATGCAACGCAGGCAAGTACGCCGCGTGAAGGATCGCCGTTGGTGTACAGATTACCGCCCTTGGCAGGGTCTGCTTCGGTAGCAGGTTTCGCATCATTGGCATGTGCCAAAGAAACAGAGACCAACACGATGAGGGACGCGAATTTGATAAACAAGGATGGGACAGGTTTCATTCAATTATCCGGGGCTTTGGATTGATTTTCTTTGCGCTTGCGGCTCCTGCAGACTGGCATCGGTGTAATGCAAAGCCGATCCACATTCTGCATATTTAAAGCCAATTTTCGAGCCCACGATTGTACTACAATGGCCGTCCTTTCTTTGTACGCGCCTCTGCTGCACGCAGCCTCATGTCCCTTCTCTGGCAAGCCCGCTTTTTCACGACGGTTAATCGCCTACCGGATTTGCCAAAATATCAAGTTCCCGAGATTGCGTTCGCCGGTCGCTCTAACGCGGGCAAGTCGACCGCAATTAATGTCCTGTGCAATCAGAAAAAGCTGGCCTTCGCATCCCGCACTCCAGGCCGGACCCAGCACATTAATTTCTTCTCGCTCGGTGGCGCTCATGTCGGCCAGCATCGCAAGGATGCCACTCGGGTTGACGAGATTCGCGCATTTCTGGTCGACCTGCCGGGTTACGGTTATGCGGAGGTGTCAGGTTCGGCCAAAGACCACTGGCAGTTGCTTTTAGGGCGTTATGTCCAGGAACGAGATCAGCTCGCGGCGCTGGTGCTGATCATGGATGCGAGACGCCCATTCACCGAACTCGATACCGAGATGCTGGAATGGTTCGCAGCCACCGGGAAGCCCGTACATTGCCTTTTAAGCAAGGCGGACAAGCTCAATCGCAGCGAAGCAGCGGATGCGCTGCGTCTAGGACACTCTGTACTGTCAAGCTATGTTGACGAACAAGGCCGACCTCTGCCATTCTCTGTGCAATTGTTTTCTGCGCTCAAACGCAGTGGTCTCGAGGAAGCAGATCAAAAGATCCTCGACCTGCTGGGTATCAGCGGGGACAACGAGTAGCCTGCGTGACATAAAAAAACCCTGGAGAAAGGGGAAATCTCCAGGGTCTAACGCTGTACTGCCATGAAGCAGCACAACCCCGCTCAGGGAGGAGAAGCGAGAGGTGAACGAATCACCTACTTGTGTGAGACCTGCAGGCGCCGAAAGTTTCATCCAGCCTGCGATCCAAGACGCTTCCTGAGCCTTAAGAACAAGAAACTTTTTCCATTGACGATCATGTCCGAGCATTCATCCGCCCAATTTCCAGCCATTCGTATGCGCCGCATGCGCAAAGATGCTTTTTCACGCGCCTTGATGCGCGAAAACACCGTAACCGCGGCGGATCTGATTTACCCGGTCTTTATCCTTGATGGACAAAACCGACGCGAGGCAGTGCCCTCCATGCCTGGCGTTGAGAGGCTATCGCTAGACTTGCTGATGCCTGTTGCCGAGGAATGTGTTGCGCTAGGTATTCCGGTGCTCGCACTGTTCCCGGTGATTGATCCCGCATTGAAAACACCGGACGGCATCGAAGCCACTAACCCCAAAGGGCTGGTACCGCGCGCTGTCAGAGAAATCAAACAGCGCTTCCCAGACCTAGGAGTACTCACCGACGTGGCGCTGGATCCGTTTACCAGCCATGGGCAAGACGGCGTGCTTGATGGTGAGGGCTATGTGCTCAATGACGAGACGACAGCGATTTTGATGCGACAAGCTTTGGTACAGGCAGAAGCAGGTGTCGATATCGTTGCGCCATCCGACATGATGGACGGTCGAATCGGTGCCATCCGACATGCGCTCGAGGATGCAAACTACATACACACGCGCATCATGGCGTATTCCGCAAAATATGCGTCGGCCTTCTACGGCCCTTTTCGGGATGCGGTAGGCTCTGCGGCCAATCTCGGCAAAGGCAGCAAGGCGACCTACCAGATGGATCCGGCGAACTCGGACGAGGCCTTGCGCGAGGTCGCCCTTGACCTCTCAGAGGGGGCCGACATGGTCATGGTCAAACCCGGCATGCCGTATCTGGATATTGTGCGTCGGGTAAAAGATGAATTCAAAGTGCCCACCTTTGCCTATCAGGTGAGCGGTGAATACGCGATGATCAAGGCCGCAGCCCAAAATGGCTGGATCGATCACGACAAGACCATGATGGAAGCCATGCTGTCATTCAAGCGCGCAGGCGCCGATGGCATACTGACTTATTTCGCTAGGGAAGTCGCCAGAAAACTCTAAGACTCGCTTCAGGCTTCAGAGGGCTGTTGAATGACGGTCCCTGTAAGCTTCACTCCCAAGCTTGCGTCGCACACCGCGGTACTCACACTAGCCTCAAGACCTTGCTTTATCAGCTTGCAGTCACAGCGCGCCGACTACACTGCTTCTACTTAGAGTGAATCAAGTTGCTTGAGAGACTGGAGAAAAACGCTTGGCGATTGAAAGCCTATGACCCGGGGCTTTTTCAGCTCTTTACCATCGCTATCAAAGAAAATGATGCCCGGTGGACCGAAGAGCGAGAACCGTTTCAATAGCGCCTTGTCGTCTGCACTATTGGCCGTGACATCCACCTGCAGCAATAAGATTTCCTGCATCTTTGCACTAACAGCAGGATCGGTGAAGGTCAGTTTTTCCATTTCCGCACAAGCCACACACCAATCCGCGTAAAAATCCAGCATCACTGGGCGACCGCGCGCAGCTGCAATCGCTTGGTCTAACTCAGCTATTGAATGAACACGCGTAAAAGCGATCTTCTGATGCGATTTGCCAGTCAGGTGCGCAAGCGGTGCCCACGCATCACGACCGCCGCTGGCGAGCCCTATCAGCTGTACGGCGCCCAACAAGACGAAGACCATACCAATTGCACGACCGCGAAGACCCAGCTGGCGAGACAACAGAAGGAAAACACCATAGGCCACACCCAGCAATCCCCAACCCAGCATCAGTGCCCAAGCTGGCAGAAGTGAAGCGACCATCCATAACGCCAGCGCCAGCATCAGCACACCGAAGAAGGGCTTGACCGCCTGCATCCAGCGGCCTGCTTTGGGTACCAGCGTACCCGCGGACAGACCTAAAAGAAGTAGCGGCACGCTCATACCAACCGCCATGGCAAACAAGGCACTCCCGCCAATGACAACATCACGAGTCTGGCTGATGTACACCAGCACGCCAGCGAGCGGCGCTGCCACACAGGGCCCGACAATCAACGCGGACAGCATACCCATCACAAACACGCCGGCGAGCTTGCCGGCTCTTTGCTGCTCTGACCAGCGGGTGAGCTTGAGCTGCACCGATGGCGGTACCTGCAATTGGTAAACATCGAACATGGAAAGCGACAACAGCGCCATGAAGATCGCGAAAGTGATGAGCACAGGCGGGCTTTGAAGATCTGCGGACAAACCCTCACCAATCAAGCCGGCCGCAATACCCAGTGCGGTATACACCAACGCCATTCCCATCGCATAGGCAAGGGAAAGAACAAAACCCCGACCGCGGCTGGTGCGCTCGCCTTCACCCACAATGATGAACGAGAGTATGGGAACCATCGGCAAGACGCACGGCGTCAACGACAGGCCCAGACCCAGCAGCAAAAAGAGCGGGAGAATCAAGAGCAGGTTGCCACTGGCCAGCGATACCTCAATGCGACCCATTTCTGTAGCGGCTGTGTCAGCCACCGACGCAGAGGGCGACTCACGGGCCTCGGACAGACCAAGCGTAGCCGGCGTCAATTTGGCCATGGACTCCATCGGCGCGTAACACAGACCACGATCTGAACAACCCTGGCTACTAACATTCAAAGTAAATGGCGCATCGGCCTTGACGGGTAACCGGATCAGAACTTGCTGGCGATAGATTTCGACGGTTCTGTTGAAGGTCTCATCGAATTTCATTTTCCCTGCCGGGATGACGGGCGTTCCAAGCTGCACGCCTTCGGCCTTAAAAGCAAAACGCTCGCGGTAAAGGTAATAGTCATCGGCGACATCGAAACGTACTTCAATCATCGATGCATCGATCATCTTCGCGCTGAAACGAAATGCTTGTTCGGGCGGCAGAAACTGATCTTCCGCCGTGGCCGGACTCAGCCAAAGCAAGGTGAACAGCATCAGTAGGGAATTAAAAAACCTAAGCATGGTGATTGGGCGAGGTTTCAGCGACGATCCACTGAAGATATGAAGAAAGGCCAGCCACAACGGGCAAGGCAATGATCTCCGGCAGCTCATAGGGGTGCGCGGCGCGTATGGCTGCCTCCAGGGCAGAGTAGTGACGCTGTGTGGTTTTGATTGTCAGGGTGACCTCGTTGGCTCTTTCAATCTTGCCCTGCCATCGGTACACGGACTGCACCCCCGTAGTAAAACTTGCACAAGCAGCGAGCCTAGCCTCAACCAACGCACCAGCGAGCGCTTCGGCAGTCGCTGTGTCCGGCAAATGGGTCATGACAATTAAGACCTGCTCCATGAGATCGATCTCGGGTTTATTTCAGTAATCGACGACGCGTGAGTACGGTGGCCAGATAAAAACCAGCCACACAATAAGCCAGCAGTAGCAATAAGGACGGTAGCACCTGATCTGGCATTTGACCGAGCAGCAATGGTCGCACAAGATGAACCGCTGCGCTCAGCGGCAGGTAGCCCGCAATGACCTGCAACCACGCGGGGAGTTGCGTCACGGGGTAGTAGACGCCCGAGAGGAAAATCATGGGAGTGAGTACGAGTGTGAAGTAGTAAGTAAAAAAATCATATCCCTTGGCAAGCGCGTTGATTGCGAGTGCGATCGATGCAAAGGTGGCACCCACCAGAAAAAGCAGCGGTGGTACGAGCAAGGCGCCGGGATACCAACCGATACCCAAGGCAAGCAGCACCAATAAGATGGCAATCCCGGAGATCAGCGATTTGCTGGCGGCCCAGAGCATTTCAGCCAGCACAATGTCATCGAGCTCCAATGGCGTATTGAGCAAGGCATCCCAGGTTTTTTGCACATGCATACGGGAGAACGCAGAGTAAAGCGCCTCAAACGTGGTCGCCATCATCACGGACATACAAATCGCGCCGCTGGCCAGGTAGGCGATATACGGCACGCCATCGATACTCTGCAACATGCTCCCGAGGCCATAACCAAACGCTACCAGCGTTATCAATGGCTCAGCGATATTGCCAACGACGCTGGTAAAGGCCAGCTTGCGCCAGACGAGGAAGTTGCGCTGCCAGACGGGGATAAAACGCAAGCTGAATCGGGGTACCTGATAATAGATCGATGTCATGGTCATGTCCTCAGTCACGCATGTCGCGGCCGGTTAGCTTGAGAAATAGATCTTCGAGATTCGCGGGTCGGTGAAGATAACGCAGGCCTTCGGTTGTTGCGAGGTTTTGCAAAAGCGAATCGGGATGATCGGTATAGCAAAACGCAGTCTCGCCGCTGAATTCGATACGGTCAGCCAGATGAGATGCTTTCCCAGCCCACTGACTCGCATTATCGCCATAGACTTCGACGACTTGTGATTCGATATGTTTTGCGATAAGCGCCTGCGGCGTTCCTTCGGCGATTATCCGGCCGTGATCAATAACAGCCAATCGATCGCACAGACGCTCGGCTTCATCCATGAAATGCGTTGTCAGTAGCAGCGACTTGCCTTGGGCGAGCAGGGCTTTCAATCGCTGCCAGATTAAATGTCTCGCTTGTGGATCGAGACCGGTCGTGGGTTCATCCATGAAGATGAGGTCAGGATCGTTGACGAGTGCGCGTGCCAGCGTTAGCCGCCGTTTCATACCGCCGGAGAGTTCACCTATACGCGCATGTCGCTTCGCTGTGAGGCTTGAGAAATCCAGCAACCAATCAATGCGTTCACGCACCTGCGCGCGACTCATGCCGAAGTAACGACCGTAGACGTAGATATTTTCTTCGACAGTGAAATCGGGATCGAGACTGTCCATCTGGGGCACGACACCAATACGCAATCGTGCTTGCCGCGCGTCGGCGGGCACCTCATGTCCGACGAGCGTAATGCTGCCCTGGTCAGGCACGGTCAGCCCCAGACAGAGCCGCAACGTCGTTGTTTTGCCAGCGCCATTGGGGCCCAGCAGCCCAAAACATTGGCCGCGCTCGAGTGAGAACGAGATGCCATTGACCACCGTGTGGCGGGCATCGCCATCACCATACGACTTGTAAAGATCTTTGACGGTGAGAATAGTCATTCAGTTATAAGGATGAATCTTCGATTACCAACAATAGCTTACAAAACTAATTTCGCTAGCTTTCAACTTATTAAGCAGCGTTTGAACACACCAGAAAAGCAAAAGCCAGGCTTTACCCTGGCTTTTGTTTTATGAGTCACACAACGGGCTTACTCGCCGCTGTTGTCCTCAACAGCTGTCGTGTGATCCGGACGATCGACCAGTTCCACAAAAGCCATCGGTGCATTATCACCCTGACGGAAACCCATTTTCAGGATACGCAGATATCCGCCATTGCGTGTCGCATAACGTGGGCCGAGTTCTGCGAACAGCTTGAGGACGATTTCGCGATCGCGCAAACGATTGAACGCGAGACGTTTGTTGGCCAAGGTGTCTGTCTTACCCAGAGTCAGAATAGGCTCGACGACACGACGTAGTTCTTTTGCCTTAGGCAGCGTGGTCTTGATGGCTTCATGACGGAGCAAAGAGACTGTCATGTTGCGCAGCATAGCGAGGCGATGTGACGACGTGCGGTTTAGCTTACGAAGTCCGTGACGATGACGCATGATATTTCCTTTACAGTTTTATATATCCAGCTCTTCTATCGCCGACCGTATGAGGTCGGCGCGGGCCGGTGATTGTTGAACAAATTACTTATCAAAGCCGACGGGCGGCCAATTCTCCAGCTTCATGCCCAGAGTCAGACCGCGTGAGGCCAATACTTCCTTGATCTCATTCAGCGATTTACGACCCAGATTCGGTGTTTTCAGGAGCTCATTCTCGCTACGCTGGATCAGGTCACCAATGTAGTAGATGTTCTCTGCCTTGAGGCAGTTCGCAGAACGTACGGTGAGCTCCAAATCGTCGACAGGACGCAACAGGATAGGATCGACCGTCGGAGCGCGCGATGGTGCTTCGGCTGCTGTTTCGGTTCCTTCGAGTGCAGCGAAGACATTGAGCTGATCAACCAGCACGCGTGCGGATTGACGGATCGCCTCTTCCGGTGTGATCACACCATTGGTTTCGATGTTGATGACCAATTTGTCGAGATCGGTACGCTGCTCAACCCGCGCAGACTCAACTGCATAAGATACGCGGCGAACGGGCGAGAACGAAGCATCAAGGATGATACGGCCGATAGTTTTGTTCGCATCTTCTGCAAGGCGTCGCACATTGCCAGGCACATAGCCACGACCTTTTTCGACTTTGACCTGCATATCCAATTTGCCGCCTGGGGTCAGATGGGCGATCACATGATTCGGATTGATCAGCTCGACATCATGTGGCAGATCGATATCGGACGCGAGGACAGCACCTTCACCTTCTTTTTTCAAGGTCAGTGTGACTTCATCGCGATTGTGCAGCTTGAAGACAACGCCCTTGAGGTTCAGCAGGATGTCAACGACGTCTTCCTGCACACCATCGAGTGACGAGTACTCATGCACAACACCGGCAATAGTGACTTCGGTTGGCGCGTAACCCACCATGGAAGACAGCAGCACGCGGCGCAGGGCATTACCGAGCGTGTGACCGTAGCCACGCTCAAACGGCTCCATTACAACTTTCGCATGGCCTGGGCCCAGAGGCTCAACTTCGATAATGCGGGGTTTCAAGAGATTGTTTTGCATGAATGTCCTTTCAATACCCTCGGCTCATTACACCGATAAGGCTGATGGCATATCGAAAGGCACAGGCCGCGCTGCGGCCCATGCCGGGGAAATTATCGTGAATACAGTTCGACGATCAGGGACTCGTTGACTTCCTGATTGAAGTCCGAGCGGTCAGGCCAGGACTTGAGTGAACCTTCCATCTTCTTTGCATCGACCGACACCCACATAGGGAAACCGGACTGCTCGGCCAGTGACAATGCTTCGGCGATACGCACCTGTTTCTTCGCTTTTTCACGAATCGCCACGACGTCACCAACTTTCACTTGGTAAGAAGGAATGTTGACGACATTGCCATTGATCGTGATGGCTTTGTGCGATACGAGCTGACGGCCCTCGGCGCGGGTTGACGCAAAACCCATGCGATAGACCACATTGTCGAGACGCGCTTCAAGCAATTTCAGCAGCATTTCGCCGGTATTGCCTTTGCGGCGATCCGCTTCTGCGAAGTAGCGGCGGAACTGACGCTCAAGAACGCCATACATACGCTTGACCTTCTGCTTTTCACGGAGCTGATTGCCATAATCCGACGTACGCGCACCGGAAGTGCGGCCATGCTGACCTGGCTTGGAATCGAGTTTGCACTTGGAGTCCAAAGAGCGACGTGCGCTCTTGAGGAACAAGTCGGTGCCTTCACGGCGGGAGAGTTTTGCTTTAGGTCCAATATAACGTGCCACGATTTTTCCTTATCGTTTAACGCCACAGGGAAATAATTTTCCGCTAGGCGCAAGTTCGGTCTGCGTGCTACCGAACAGTGGTCTTCAGAACAAAACCCGCCGATGTCGGCGGGTTACCTTCGGGTACTACTAGAACAACAATTAGATACGACGACGCTTGGGCGGACGGCAGCCGTTATGCGGCACGGGTGTCACATCCTGAATTTGAGTAATCTTGATGCCCAAGTTATTCAGCGCGCGGACAGCCGACTCACGACCTGGACCTGGACCCTTGATACGCACCTCAAGATTCTTGACACCACATTCAACAGCGACTTTGCCAGCGGCTTCAGCAGCGACCTGTGCCGCGAATGGCGTGGACTTGCGTGAGCCTTTGAAACCAGCGCCACCTGAAGTCGCCCAAGACAACGCATTGCCCTGTCGATCAGTGATCGTGATGATCGTGTTGTTGAAGGATGCGTGAATGTGCGCAATGCCTTCAGCAACGTTCTTTTTAACTTTCTTGCGAACGCGCGCTGATGCGGCGTTGTTCGGTGATTTTGCCATGGTGGTTTCCTTGAATCCGCTACAGGATTACTTCTTCAGCGATTGCGCGGCTTTGCGCGGACCCTTACGGGTACGTGCGTTGGTTCGGGTGCGCTGTCCACGACATGGCAAACCTTTGCGATGCCGCATACCCCGATAGCAACCGAGATCCATCAAACGCTTGATGTTCATCGACAATTCACGACGTAGATCACCCTCGACGATGAATTTACCAATCTCATCGCGCAGCTTTTCTAGCTCGTTGTCGTCAAGATCTTTGACTTTTTTATTGGTCGGCACGCCTGTAACCGTGCAGATTTGCTCTGCGCGTGGACGTCCGATGCCATAGATCGCCGTCAAGCCGATCACGGTGTGCTGGTGGTTGGGGATATTGACCCCTGCAATACGTGCCATTCGTTATTCCTCAATAAATAACGTTAATTAACCCTGGCGCTGCTTGTGGCGCGGCTCGGTACAAATGACGCGAACTACGCCTTTGCGCTTGATGATTTTGCAGTTGCGGCAAATCCGCTTTACTGATGCGAGCACTTTCATGGTAGCCCTCTTTCTTTCCGTCTTTTAATTACGCTAGTTATTTCGTGCGGAACACAATCCGCGCCCTGCTTAAATCATACGGTGTCAGTTCCACCGTAACCTTGTCGCCTGGGAGAATTCGGATGTAGTTCATCCGCATTTTTCCCGAAATATGTCCCAGAACCACATGTCCGTTTTCCAGCTTGACCCTGAAGGTCGCATTCGGGAGATTTTCCAGAATCTCGCCTTGCATCTGAATCACGTCATCTTTGGACATATAAAGTGCTTATTCCTCTCAATCAACGGGGCGCAATGCCGCCCTTAAAATTCGCCTTGCGCAGCAAGGATTCGTACTGCTGCGACATCACATAATTCTGTACCTGCGCCATGAAATCCATGGTGACAACCACGATGATCAACAGCGATGTGCCACCAAAATAGAACGGCACATTCCAGCGTGCGATCAAGAATTCCGGCAACAAGCAAATCAACGTGATGTAGACAGCACCTGCAAGCGTCAGCCTGGTCAAGATGCGATCGATATAACGTGCTGTTTGCTCACCCGGACGAATCCCCGGCACAAAGGCACCACTTTTCTTCAGGTTATCCGCTGTTTCCTTGCTGTTGAACACGAGCGCCGTGTAAAAAAAGCAAAAGAAAATAATCGCTGCCGCATACAACAACGCATGAATCGGTTCGCCCGGCGCCATTGAAGCAGCCAAATCCTTCAGGAAGCGTACTACTCCGCTATCCGTTTCTCCCGACGTGAACCAGCTGGTAATCGTCGCCGGAAACAAAATGATCGAAGAAGCAAAGATGGGCGGAATAACACCAGCCATGTTCAGCTTGAGCGGCAAATGGCTGCTCTGGCTTCCGTAAATCTTGTTACCGACCTGACGCTTCGCATAGTTGACCAGAATCTTGCGCTGGCCTCGTTCGATAAACACAACCAGGTAAGTCACCAGTGCGACCACCAAGCAAATCAAAATCGCCGTCAATGCATTCATTGAACCCGTGCGAACGAGTTCGAACAATCCGCCCAGCGCGCTCGGCAAACCAGCCGCGATACCGGCAAAAATAATGATGGAAATACCATTACCTAAACCGCGTTCAGTGATCTGCTCGCCAAGCCACATCAGGAACATCGTACCCGTGACCAACGTCACCACGGTCGTAAAACGAAATGCCAGACCCGGATCGATCACGAGGCCCGCCTGTGATTCGAGCGCAATTGCGATGCCCAACGCTTGGAACGTGGCTAACACCAGCGTGCCATACCGTGTGTACTGCGTAATCTTGCGACGACCCGACTCGCCCTCTTTTTTCAGCGCTTCCAGCTGGGGCGATACAACCGACAAAAGCTGCATGATGATCGATGCCGAAATGTACGGCATGATGCCCAGTGCAAAAATTGTAAAACGCGACAACGCGCCACCCGAAAACATGTTGAACATACCCAGAATGCCACCGCGATTCTGGTTGAACAGTGTAGCGAGTTGCACAGGGTCGATGCCCGGCACCGGAATGTGCGCGCCTATTCTGAACACCACCAACGCGGCCAGCAAAAACCACAAACGCCCCCAAGGGAATCCGCTTGCAGCGCTTTTCGCGAGTTTCGGTGAAGTTGCCACGTTGTTCCTGTCAGGCCTTGCTTACTCGACCGAACCGCCAGCAGCTTCGATGGCTGCCTTGGCACCTTTGGTCGCGATCACACCTTTGAGCGTAACCTTCTTCGACAACTCGCCTGCCTTGATCACACGCACGACACGCGCGAGCTCGGAAATCAATCTAGCCTGTTTCAGCGCCAGGAGATCAATGTCGGCGACTGGCAGTTTCGCCAGATCGGACAAACGAACTTCGGCCTTGAATGGTTTGGATTGCGATTTGAAGCCGCGCTTTGGCAGACGACGCTGCAATGGCATCTGACCGCCTTCAAAACCAACTTTGTGGAAGCCACCTGAGCGGGACTTCTGACCCTTGTGACCACGACCAGCGGTTTTGCCCAGACCGGATCCGATGCCGCGGCCTACACGACGCTTCGCGTGCTTGGCACCAGCTGCAGGTTGAATAGTGTTCAGTTCCATATTTGCTCCGTTCGCAAGCGACGCTTACGCCACCACTTTCACGAGATACGATACTTTGTTGATCATGCCGCGGACCGCTGGCGTGTCTTCGAGCTCCGAAACGGAATTCACACGGCGCAAGCCTAGACCACGAACGGTCGCACGATGTGACTCGCGCGTTCCGATGAGACCCTTGACCAGTTTGACTTTGATTGTGTTTGCCATTTTGATCACCTTAGCCCAGGATTTCCTCGACCGTCTTGCCGCGTTTTGCAGCAATTTCGGATGGTGTGCTCATCTTGGCGAGGCCATTCAATGTTGCACGAACCATGTTGTAGGGGTTAGTTGAGCCATTGGATTTCGCGACAACGTTCGTCACGCCCATGACTTCAAAAATCGCGCGCATCGGACCACCAGCGATCACACCTGTACCATCTTTCGCAGGGATCATCATCACGGATGACGCACCGTGACGGCCATGCACCGTGTGGTGCAGCGTGCCATTTTTAAGAGACACCTTGATCATCTTGCGACGAGCTTCTTCCATCGCTTTTTGAACAGCGACCGGCACCTCTTTCGATTTGCCCTTGCCCATGCCGATGCGACCATCGCCATCACCGACCACTGCCAGCGCAGCGAAACCCATGATCCGGCCACCCTTCACCACCTTGGTGACGCGGTTGACTGCGATCATTTTTTCGCGCATGCCGTCGTCGGGCTTGTCGCTTTGCATTTTTTGTTGCATTTTTGCCATGATGACTATTCCTTAGAACTTCAGACCGGCTTCGCGAGCTGCTTCCGCAACTGCTTTGACCCGACCGTGATAGCGGAAACCGGAGCGATCGAATGCGACTTCAGCGATACCCGCCTTCAATGCCTTCTCTGCGACACGCTTGCCGACCAGAGCGGCAGCAGCGGTGTTGCCGCCTTTGCCTGACTGACCTGCAAGCTCTTTGCGAACTTCCGCCTCGGCGGTTGATGCACTCGCAAGAATCTTGGCGTCGGGGCTGATGATCGTCGCGTAGATGTGCATGTTGGTGCGATGCACGGCAAGGCGATTTACCTTGAGCTCTGCGATCTTGGCACGCGTTTGGCGTGCACGGCGCAGGCGAGATGCTTTCTTGTCCATGGTCAACCCTTACTTCTTCTTGGTTTCTTTAATCACCACAACCTCGTCCACATAGCGGACGCCTTTGCCTTTGTAAGGCTCAGGGCTGCGGTAGGCGCGCACTTCGGCAGCAACCTGACCCACCTTTTGGCGGTCGATACCCTTGATGATGATTTCAGTTTGCGTTGGTGTTTCGCACTTCACACCGGCTGGCATCGCGTGAACGATAGGGTGCGAAAATCCCAGCGACAGATTCAGCTTGTCGCCCTGAGCCTGGGCCTTGAAACCCACACCGACCAGCGACAGCTTCTTTTCAAAACCTTTGCTAACGCCATTGACCATGTTATTGACCAGCGCACGGACGGTGCCCGACATCGCATTGGCTTCACGGCTTTCATCGGCCGGCGTCAGGTTCAACGTTCCGTTGTCATTCTTGATCACCACCTGCCCGGTCAAGGGCAATGACAGCGTACCCTGAGGACCTTTGATAGTGATCTTCTCTGCCGCGATCGTCACTTCGACGTCTTTGGGCAAAGCGATTGGCATTTTTCCTACACGAGACATGTCACTTCCCCCTTAGGCCACGTAGCAAAGGATCTCGCCACCGGTACCGGTTGCGCGCGCCTTGCGATCGGTCATCACACCCTTGGGTGTGGACACAATGGCGACACCCAGGCCGTTCATCACGGTCGGGATCTCACTCTTGCCACGATAGATACGCAGCCCCGGGCGAGATACACGCTCGATACGCTCGATGACCGGGCGACCTGCGTAGTACTTCAGCTCGATGCGCAGCTCAGGCTTACCGCCCTGATCTGCAACCGCAAAATCCTCAATGTAGCCCTCTTCCTTCAGCACTCGGGCGATCGCCACCTTGAGTTTTGATGAAGGCATGGCCACGGTTGTTTTGTTGACGCTCTGCGCGTTACGGATACGCGTTAGCAGATCGGCGATAGGATCGCTCATACTCATCGCTTATTCTCCTATTACCAGCTGGCTTTAGTCATACCCGGAATCTCGCCACGCATGGCGATTTCACGGAGCTTGGTGCGACCCAGACCGAATTTGCGGAATGTGCCGCGCGGACGACCCGTCAGTGCGCAACGATTGCGCTGACGGTTCGGCGCAGAGTTACGGGGCAGCGACTGCAACTTCAGACGCGCGTCGTAACGCTCTTCTTCCGATTTCGACTGATCGTCGATAATGGCCTTCAATTCGGCGCGCTTGGCAGCGTATTTCTTTACCAGTGCGGCGCGCTTCTGTTCGCGGTTAATCAGTGCCAGTTTTGCCATGGCAGCCTCAGTTTCTGAACGGAAATTTGAATGCGGCGAGAAGCGCTTTTGCTTCATCGTCACTCTTTGCTGTCGTGGTAATGCTGATGTTCATACCACGCAGCGCGTCGATCTTGTCATACTCGATCTCGGGGAAAATGATCTGCTCTTTCACACCGATGTTGTAGTTACCACGGCCGTCGAATGCTTTGCCTGATACGCCGCGGAAGTCGCGCACACGAGGAAAAGCAATCGTCACGAGGCGATCCAGAAATTCGTACATGCGCGCACCACGAAGGGTGACCATGCATCCAATCGGGTAGCCTTCACGAATCTTAAATCCAGCAATCGCCTTGCGAGCCTTGGTAACCACTGGCTTTTGACCAGCAATTTTGGTTAGATCACCGACGGCGTGCTCAATGATTTTCTTGTCAGCGACAGCCTCCGACAGACCCATATTCAGAGTGATCTTGGTCAGCCGCGGCACCTCCATCACTGACTTGTAGCCAAACTTGGCTGTCAGGTCAGCGACGACTTTTTCTTTGTAATGTTGTTGTAGACGGGCCATTTGATTACACCTTCACGACTTCGCCAGTGGATTTATAGACGCGAACTTTTTTACCGTCCACCGTCTTGATACCCACACGATCTGCCTTGCCGGTCGCTGCATTGAACAACGCGACATTGGAAATATGAATTGGCATCAGCTTGTCGACGATGCCGCCAGTTGCGCCTGTCATTGGGTTAGGCTTCACAGCCTTTTTTGCGACATTAATGCCATCAACGACCAGATGGTTGGCATCAACGCGTTGCGTAACCACGCCGCGCTTGCCTTTATCTTTACCAGTCAAGACGATGACTTCGTCTTTTGTACGAATCTTATCCATGGCGACTCCTTACAAAACTTCGGGCGCGAGGGACACGATCTTCATGAAGCGCTCTGTGCGCAGCTCACGGGTAACCGGTCCAAAAATACGTGTGCCAATGGGCTCAAGCTTGGCATTTAACAGTACGGCCGCGTTGCGATCGAAGCGCACCAGCGAACCATCCTGACGACGCACGCCCTTGGCAGTGCGCACAACGACAGCGTTATAGATCTCACCCTTTTTGACACGGCCACGCGGCTGCGCTTCTTTGATGGTGACCTTAATGATGTCGCCGATACCTGCATAGCGGCGCTTTGAACCACCTAGCACCTTAATGCAGAGCACTTCGCGTGCACCAGTGTTGTCGGCTACTTCGAGCCGGCTTTCAGTTTGAATCATGATTTTTCTTTCCCAACTTAATCCGCGCCGGATGCACGACGCATCCTTCAACGGTCAGTCTTGGTCCCGTCGACAATCCCGCTACGCGGCACCACCGATTGGGTTGACAAAAAGCTACGGAGTTTTTCTACCCTTACTACGCCTGCTAATTAAAGCAGGAAAGCCCGACATTATGCACTACCTAAGGCCGGGCTAGCAAGTACTTATACGGTCTGCGCTACTTCAACCACCCGCGTCACAGTCCAAGCCTTGGTCTTGGAGATCGGACGGCCTTCCTGGATCTCGACTGTATCGCCAGTCTTGGCAACGTTAGCTTCGTCATGCGCATGGTATTTGTTCGAACGCACAATGATCTTGCCGTACAGAGGATGACGAACACGGCGCTCGATCAGCACGGTGACCGTCTTGTCCATTTTGTCCGATACGACGGTACCGACCAGGGTACGCTTTAACGCTTTCTTTTCTGTCGCGCTCATTATTGGCCGTCCTTCTGATTAATCACAGTCTTGACACGCGCAATGTCACGACGCACTTTCTTAAGCTGCGAAGTATTTTGCAGCTGCTGCGTCGCGACCTGCATACGCAGACCAAACTGGGCTTTGAGCAAGTCGTTAAGCTCTTTCTTGAGAGCCGCTGCGTCCTTGCCTTGGAGTTCTGATGCTTTCATTCGTATCCCCTTATTGGCCAACCTGGCGCACAACGAAGGTGGTCGCCAACGGCAACTTTGCCGCTGCGAGGCGGAACGCCTCACGCGCCAGCGCCTCATCAACACCATCCATCTCGTAGAGAACCTTGCCTGGCTGGATCTCGGCAACGTAGTACTCAGGATTACCCTTACCGTTACCCATACGGACTTCGGCAGGCTTATTCGAAATTGGCTTGTCCGGGAAGATACGGATCCAGATACGGCCACCGCGCTTAATGTGGCGAGTCATCGCACGACGAGCTGATTCGATCTGACGTGCGGTGATACGGCCACGGGCAACTGCCTTCAGACCAAATTCACCAAACGACACGGCCGTGCCGCGCTCATGTGAAATGCCCTTGTTGCGGCCCTTCTGCTCTTTCCGGTATTTTCTGCGTGCTGGTTGCAGCATGATTATCCTCCTGCCTTCTCAGCTGGCGCAGCCGGTGCGTCAGCTTTCTTTGCGCGAACGCGCTTTGCAACCGCAGGCGCTGGTGTTGCAGCCCCTTCTGTTGCCGTTGCAGGCGCATCCGCGCGCTTGGTACGTGCCGTACGTCCGGCCGGCTTACCATCATCACGACGCGGCGCACGACGCTTGCGCTCGTCATCCGAAGTCGTTTCGACGGCTGGCGCTTCACCACTTGCCAGACGATCGCCTTTGTAAACCCAAACCTTGATACCGATGATGCCGTAGGTGGTTTCTGCTTCGCCAAAACCGTAATCGATATCGGCACGCAGGGTATGCAGCGGCACACGGCCTTCGCGATACCATTCCGTACGAGCGATCTCAATGCCGTTCAGACGGCCAGAAGACATGATCTTGATACCTTGCGCACCAAGACGCATTGCATTTTGCATCGCACGCTTCATCGCACGGCGGAACATGATCCGCTTTTCGAGCTGCTGAGCGATTGAATCAGCGATCAGCTGTGCATCGGTTTCTGGCTTGCGAATTTCTTCAATGTTGACGTGTACAGGCACGCCCATCATTTTGGCCAGCGACGACTTCAGAACTTCAATGTCTTCGCCTTTCTTACCAATCACAACACCAGGACGCGAGCTGAAAATCGTTATACGCGCGTTTTTGGCAGGCCGCTCGATCAACACGCGACCTACGGATGCATTCTTCAGCTTCTTCTTGAGGAATGCACGAACCGAAAGGTCTTCCTTGAGCATGTCGGCAAAGTTGCTGTTGCCTGCATACCAGCGCGATCCCCAATTACGGGTGACGGCAAGACGAAAGCCGGTTGGATGAATCTTCTGTCCCATCGTGACTCCCTTAATTACCGACAGTCACGTAGATGTGACAGGTTTGTTTGGAAATGCGGTCACCGCGACCTTTTGCGCGCGCAGTGAAACGACGCAGCACAGCGCCCTTTTCCACGTAGATCGTTTTGACGGTGAGCTCGTCGATATCTGCGCCGTCATTGTGCTCAGCGTTAGCAATCGCCGACTCAAGAACTTTCTTGATCAGCACAGCGCCTTTTTTGGGGCTGAAAGTCAGAATATTGAGCGCCTGATCGACTTTTTTGCCGCGAATCAGATCGGCAACCAATCGGCCTTTCTGGGCCGACAGTCGTGCGCTGCGGAGGGTAGCTTTAGTTTCCATCATCGGACCTTATTTCTTAGCCTTCTTGTCAGCTGCATGACCTTTGAACGTGCGGGTCAGCGCGAATTCACCAAGCTTGTGGCCCACCATGTTCTCGGACACGTATACCGGCACATGCTGCTTGCCGTTGTGTACAGCGATCGTGAGGCCGATAAAGTCAGGCATGATCGTTGAACGACGTGACCAAGTCTTGATTGGCTTCTTGTCGCGCGCCGCTTGTGCAGTTTCGACTTTTTTCAGCAGGTGGGCGTCGCAAAACGGCCCTTTTTTCAATGAACGTCCCATGTCTTACCCCTTATTTCTTACCGCGACGCGAGACAATCATCGACGTCGTACGCTTATTGCGACGTGTCTTCTTGCCTTTGGTCTGCTGACCCCACGGCGACACCGGATGACGACCGGCAGCTGTTCGACCCTCGCCACCGCCGTGCGGGTGATCGATCGGATTCATAGCCACACCGCGAACGGTAGGACGAATACCACGCCAACGTACAGCACCGGCCTTGCCGATCTTGCGCAGGTTATGTTCACCATTACCGACTTCACCAATCGTCGCACGGCATTCCACGTGAATGCGACGCACCTCACCAGAACGCAGACGCACCTGAGCGTAGATACCTTCGCGCGCCATAAGCACGACACCAGCACCGGCAGTACGCGCAATCTGCGCGCCCTTGCCCGGCAACATTTCGACACAGTGCATGGTGGTACCCACCGGGATGTTACGAATAGGCAGGCAGTTACCTGACTTGATCGGCGCTTCCGGACCATTCATCAACTGATCGCCAACAGCCATACCCTTGCTGGCGACGATGTACTTGCGCTCACCGTCCGCGTAGCACAGCAGTGCAATGTGCGCGCTACGGTTTGGGTCGTATTCAAGACGCTCGACTTTGGCAGGAATACCGTCCTTGTTACGACGGAAATCCACCACACGATAATGATGCTTGTGACCACCACCGATATGACGGGTGGTGATGTGACCATTGTTGTTGCGGCCGGCGGACTTGCTTTTCTTTTCAACCAGCGCCGCGAAAGGACGGCCTTTATGGAGGTCAGGATTGACCACCTTGACCATGCCACGACGACCGGGCGATGTGGGTTTTAACTTAACGAGTGCCATTATTTAGCCTCCTCGGTGAAGTTGATTTCCTGACCAGGCTTAAGGCAAACAAAGGCACGACGCGTATTGTTACGGCGACCCGTGAAACGACCTGAGCGCTTGACCTTGCCGGCACGATTAGCCACTTGCACGGACTCGACCTGAACTTTAAACAGCAGCTCAACTGCGGCCTTGATCTCGAGCTTAGTAGCGTCTTGCGTTACCAGGAAAACCACTTGCTCATTTTTTTCTGCGACAAAAGTAGCCTTCTCCGAAATAACCGGGGCAAGCAACACTTTCATCAGGCGCTCTTCAGTATGTTTGATGACTGCACTCATGCCAGCATCTCCTCAATCTTTGCCAGCGCGGGCTTGGTGATCAAGACCTTCTTGAAGAACACCAGCGACATTGGGTCCGCCTGACGCGGCTCAACCACGAGCACGTTAGGCAGGTTGCGAGCAGCCAGCATCAGGTTTTCGTCCAGACTGTCGGTAATGACGAGCACGGAATCCAGACCCATGTTTTTCAGCTTCTGCGCAAGCAGTTTGGTTTTTGGCGCCTCGACCGACATCTCCTCGATCACAGACAAACGACCGTCACGGGCGAGCTGCGAGAGAATCGAGCAGATACCAGCGCGGTACATCTTTTTGTTGACCTTGTGAGAGAAATTCTCGTCAGGACTGTTCGGGAATGCACGACCACCTCCACGCCAAATCGGCGAAGACGACATACCGGCACGAGCGCGACCCGTACCTTTTTGGCGCCATGGTTTTTTGGTGGTGTGACTAACTTCTTCACGGTCTTTTTGCTTGCGATTACCGCTACGGGCATTCGCCTGATAGGCAACGACAACTTGATGAATCAGCGCTTCGTTATAGTCACGACCGAAGATGGTGTCCGGCGCCGCAACATTCGATGATGCCTGACCTTGGGCATTCAGGAGCTTGAGTTCCATGGATTAAGCCCCCTTCTTTGCTTTGGCTTTGATCGCCGGGGAAACCACGACCTGACCGTTCTTCGCACCAGGAACCGCACCCTTGACGAGAATGAGCTGGCGCTCAGCATCGACACGCGCGATTTCGAGGTTTTGGACGGTGCGGGTAACGTCACCCATATGACCCGTCATGCGCTTACCAGGGAAAACACGACCTGGATCCTGCGCCATACCAATGGAGCCCGGCACATTGTGCGAACGGGAATTACCGTGGGTTTGACGACCGGAGCGAAAATTGTGGCGCTTGATGGTACCGGCATAGCCCTTACCGATTGACACACCCTGAATATCGACTTTTTGGCCGACTTCAAACAGGCTGACAGCAACGGTATCGCCCGGCTTGAATTCAGCAGCCTTGGCAGCATCAACACGAAATTCTTTGAGAACGGTACCTGCCTCAGCACCGGCTTTAGCCAGATGCCCAGCGGCGGGTTTGGTCACGCGCGAGGCGCGACGCTTACCGAAAGTGACCTGGACGGCAGTGTATCCGTCGGTTTCAGGCGTTTTGATTTGTGTCACACGGTTGTCAGACACATCCAGAACGGTTACAGGAATCGAATCCCCGTCATCCG
Source organism: Oxalobacteraceae bacterium (assembly GCA_027490255.1). Lineage (GTDB taxonomy): Bacteria > Pseudomonadota > Gammaproteobacteria > Burkholderiales > Burkholderiaceae_D > Pernthalerella. The sequence continues at coordinate 74,724 of JAIXYM010000137.1, forward strand.
TAAAGATGCGCATCATGCCAACCTTGCGACCTAAAAGGCCCAGGCTCATTGTTTTCTCCATTCCCGCCTACGATTGGGCAGGGCTGATGTTTATAAAACTGAAACGAAAAAGCGCGGAAAGTACGTGCTTTTACCGAAGCCGGCGATTATAGCGTGAGAATCACGCCGCCACAAGTACCCGCGGCGGCTTGTTTCGCACAACTTGCCGAAATTATTGCAACTTGATTTCTACGTCCACGCCAGCTGGAAGATCCAGCTTCATCAATGCATCGACGGTCTTGTCGGTAGGGTCGACGATATCCATCAGACGCTGATGTGTACGAATCTCAAACTGGTCACGCGAGGTTTTGTTCACGTGTGGGGAACGCAGCACGTCCCAGCGCTGCTTACGTGTTGGCAGGGGCACCGGGCCCTTAACAACCGCGCCAGTGCGCTTGGCGGTTTCCACGATCTCGAGTGCGGACTGATCGATCAAACGATAGTCAAACGCCTTGAGACGAATACGGATTTTTTGCTTTTCCATGATGCTTCCTTAAAAGAGCGAACCGCGAGCGAACCGTCGCTCGCGGTATATCGAACACAGGACCTATGTGGTCTTGCGTCTACTTAGTCCATGATCTTGGCAACAACACCCGCGCCAACGGTACGGCCGCCTTCGCGAATCGCAAAACGCAGACCTTCTTCCATCGCAATCGGGTTGATCAGCTTGACCGTGATCGACACGTTGTCACCCGGCATGACCATCTCCTTGCC
>JAIXYM010000157.1 GCA_027490255.1 Oxalobacteraceae bacterium
AATCGGATCACATGAATTCCCTCGCTGGAGGCAATACGGGAATCGGCGTCGGCGAAGACATATAGCTGCCCTCCGCGAGCGCGGACTTCCTGCATGTTTGATTTCAGTTTTTCAATGAGCGCATCATTGGGTGCAACGGTGACCACCGGCATGTCTTCGGTGACGAGTGCCAGGGGTCCGTGTTTGAGTTCGCCCGCGGGATAGGCTTCTGCGTGTATATAAGAGATTTCCTTGAGCTTCAGGGCGCCTTCAAGTGCGATGGGATAGTGCAGACCGCGACCAAGAAAGAGAGCGTTTTCTTTTTTTGCAAAGGCATCAGCCCACGCAATAATTTGCGGCTCGAGTGCAAGTACTGACGACAGCGCCACGGGCAGATGCCGCAGATTTTTCAGATGCGTTGCCGCTTGTTCGGTGCTGAGTCGTCCACGCAATTGCGCTAATGTCAGCGTGAACAAGAAAAGTGCGGCGAGCTGTGTGGTGAAGGCTTTGGTTGATGCGACACCAATCTCTACGCCGGCGCGCGTCAGATAAGCGAGACTGGTTTCTCGTACCATCGCGGAGGTGGCGACATTGCAGATGGCCAGCGAATGTTTGTGCCCGAGTTCTTTTGCGTATTTCAGCGCTGCCATGGTGTCCGCGGTCTCGCCGGACTGCGAGATGACGACGACTAATGCGCGCGGATTGCTGGCAGGTTGACGGTAGCGATATTCGCTGGCGATTTCAACTTGTGTGGGTATACCGGCGATGGCTTCGAGCCAGTACTTTGCGGTCATGCCAGCGTAGTAGCTGGTGCCGCAGGCGAGAATTTGTATTGCGTCGATATCGTTAAAGATGTCCGAGGCTTTTTTACCAAACAGGTCGGGGCTGAATCCGAGCACGCCTTCAAGTGTGTCGCTGATGGCGCGGGGTTGCTCGAAAATTTCTTTCTGCATGTAGTGCCGGTAAGGACCGAGATCGATCGCGCCTGAATAGGCGTTGACGGTCTGGACTGCGCGTTCTACTACTTGGTCATTCTGATCCGTGATCCGTACGCCAGCGAGCCGGACGTCGACGACATCGCCTTCTTCGAGGTAAATGATTTGGTCGCTTGTACCCGACAAAGCCATCGCGTCGGAGGCGAGGAAATTTTCACCTTGACCTATGCCGACGACCAGTGGACAGCCCTGACGTGCACCGATGACGCGCTGAGGTTCATCTTTGCAAAATACTGCGATCGCGAAAGCGCCATGCAATTGTTTGACGGCGCGTTGTACGGTATGCAGCAGATCGCCATCGTATAAATCATTAATCAGATGCGCGATGACCTCGGTATCGGTCTGCGATTCGAACGCATAGCCGCGCTCTGTGAGCTCGCGCCGCAGTTCTTCGTAGTTTTCGATAATGCCGTTATGCACGACTGCAATGCGCGCTTCACCCTCTTTGGCAGAAAAGTGGGGGTGGGCGTTGTTGGTCGCGGGTGCGCCATGCGTTGCCCAGCGCGTGTGGGCGATGCCGGTATGTCCGTTGAGTTGTGTGTCAGCGACTTGCGCCTCAAGTTCGGCGACGCGGGCGACACTGCGTGAACGCTTCAGTCCTTGTTGATGCACGGCGACGCCGCAGGAGTCATAACCCCGATATTCGAGTCGTTTAAGGCCTTCGAGCAGGATGGGGACGATGTCGCGCTGGGCGACGGCTCCGACGATGCCGCACATGAGGAATCCTATTTTTTCTGTTTGACGGGCCGTTGCCAGCCCGAGATGCTGGTTTGTTTGGCGCGCGAGACGGTGAGGCTGTCAGCGGGCGCATCTTTGGTCAGCGTGGTGCCGGCACCCAAGGTCGCGCCCCTGCCCACGGTGACCGGTGCGACGAGCTGAGTATCGCTGCCGATGAACGCATCGTCTTCGATGATGGTGCGGTGTTTGTTGGCACCGTCGTAATTGCATGTGATCGTACCCGCGCCAATGTTGACGCGCGATCCGACCGTGGCATCACCGACATAGGCGAGATGATTGGCCTTGCTGTGTGCGCCGAATTGACTGTTTTTGATTTCGACGAAATTACCGACGTGTACGTCGGCACCCAGTTCGGTGCCGGGACGAAGGCGTGCGTAGGGACCGATCTGCGACGCTTCACCGACTACCGCTTGATCAATGTGCGAGAAGGCTCGGATTGCGCTGCCTTTGCCGATGCGAGTATCGCTGATTACGCAGTGTGCGCCGATGGATACACCGTCGGCTAATTCGACGCGACCTTCAAAGACGCAGCCGACATCGATACTCACATCTCGTCCGCACACAAGTTCACCGCGCACATCAATGCGCGCCGGATCAGCAAGGGTGACGCCTTGCTCGAGTAATTGATGAGCGACATTGCGCTGATGAATACGCTCGAGCTCTGCCAGTTGCACTTTGCTGTTAACGCCGAGTGTCTCCCACACAAACGCGGGTTGTGCGGACTCGACGGGAATGTTTTCGCTGACGGCCTGCGCAATGATGTCCGTGAGGTAGTACTCGCCCTGAGCGTTTTTGTTGGAGAGCTTGCTCAACCAGGATTTCAGTGCGCGAGTGGGCGCGACCAGAATGCCGGTGTTGACTTCGCGGACTGCGCGTTCGGTATCGTTGGCGTCTTTTTGCTCAACGATGCGCACGATGCGACCCGCTTCACGAATGATGCGGCCATAGCCAGCGGGATCATCAAGCTCGACGGTGAGCACTGCCAGTTTTTCTTTACCGGCGCGGCTGATCAATGTTTGTAAAGTACTGGCGCTGGTCAGCGGCACATCGCCGTAGAGCACCAGTGTCGGCTGATCATCGTGCAAGTGGGGTACGACCTGCATGACGGCATGGCCTGTGCCCAGTTGGGGTTGCTGTAGTACGAACTGCAGATCATCGGCTGCAAGCCGTGAGGGTACGGCATCACCGCCATGACCATAAACGACGCAGCATGCCGACGGAGCGAGATGGCGCGCGGTATCGATGACGTGCGAGAGCAGGGGTTTGCCGGCCAGCGGGTGCAGGACCTTGGGCAGGTCGGACTGCATGCGTTTTCCCATGCCGGCAGCGAGGATGACAACGTTCATAGGCGAGTCTTGGGTAGGTGCAAAATTTTAGCACGCACCCTGTCTGCGGCAGTGCCTGAGGGCAGGTGATTCTCTGGAATCTTGGCGAGGCTCAATCGCTACCTGTGATTTGAGGCTGCAGTTGAATGATGTTCACAGGCGTGTTGGTACTCGCGCAAGGTGATTCGTCAAAAGCGATATCGCCATCGGCAAGTGGCAGGCCAGTGACTTCGAGATTGGCAAAGTCGAATAGCGATCTGTCCATCAGATGCGAAGGTACGACGGTGGACAGTGAAGAAAAAATATTGTCGACGCGACCGGGAAATTTTTTATCCCATTCGCGCAGCATGTTTTTGATTTGCTTGCGCTGAAGATTTTCCTGACTGCCGCACAGGTCACACGGAATGATGGGAAAATTTTTCAGCGCCGCATAACGTTCGGTATCTGCTTCCTGTACATAGGCCAGCGGGCGAATCACGATGTGACGACCATCATCGGATTGCAGTTTTGGCGGCATGCTTTTGAGTTTGCTACCGAAAAACATGTTCAGGAAAAAAGTCTCCATGATGTCATCGCGATGATGGCCGAGCGCGATTTTGGTTGCCCCCAGTTCATCGGCCACCCGATAGAGAATCCCGCGACGCAAACGTGAGCAGAGTGAGCAGGTAGTTTTGCCTTCGGGGATGACGCGCTTGACGATACTGTAGGTATCTTGTGTTTCGATGTGAAATGGCACATCAATGCTGCGGAGGTAGGCGGGCAGTACATGCGCGGGAAAGTTGGGTTGCTTCTGATCGAGATTGACAGCCACGATGTCAAAGTTGATCGGTGCGCGTTCGCGCAGCGTGAGCAGAATGTCGAGCAGTGCATAGCTGTCTTTGCCACCGGACAGACAGACCATGACACGATCGCCTTCCTCGATCATATTGAAGTCACCAATCGCTTGGCCCACCAGTCGACACAGACGCTTGTGCAGCTTATTGTTTTCGTAGGCTGATTTTTCCGCCTGACGTGCGGTCAGGCCGATGCCGGCTTGGGTCTCGTGAGCAGAAGAGATGTCCACTTACTGTTCCTTAATATGGAATATCTCGACACCGACGGACTCACAGTCCGGATAAACGTCGGGTTTGCGGGTTGATACCTGCGCGCCGCGAACTTTCGGGTGCACCAGTAGCGCGCGCACGATATCGTCGCACAGTGTTTCTTGAAGTTGAATATGACCTTGTGCGACGCGCTCTTCAATGGTGAAGCGAATGAAGTCGTAATCGACGACTTCACTCAGATCATCTTTTTGTGGTGTGGAGGCAGCTAGAGGAATGAAAAGATCGACATTGAAGAGCACACGTTGTTCTGCCTGCTTTTCGAAATCATGAACGCCGATTTTGCTCATGACTTGATAGTCGCGTAAAAACAAGCGACGACAATCAGTAAGTCGCGGATGGAAGAGCAAAGAGGTCATGACATTTCAATCAAAAAAAGAGAAGTCGGAAGTTCAAGTTGCAAGGAACATGACGTCCCGTTGCGTGGGTATCAAATGCTGGCCGCCATCGACCACCAGTACGGTGCTAGTGACGGCCTGAGCGCGCGCGAGGTAACACACGGCAGCGGCGATGTCATCGGGCGTACTGCTTTTGCCAAGTGGTGTTTGCTGGTGGGCTTTTGAAAAGCCGCCTTCAGTCTGATCTCCCGAGACCAGTGTGAGGCCCGGTGCCACCCCGACCACGCGCACTTTCGGCGCGAGTGCTTGCGCGAGCAACGTGGTCGCGGTGTGCAGCCCCGCCTTGGACAGGGTGTAAGAGAGGAAATCGGGGTTCAGGTTGAATAACTTTTGATCAAGCAGATTAATCACCACCGCCTGTTGGCCTGTAGCGGTGTGTGCGTGTAGTGATTGCGCCAGAATCAGTGGTGCGGCCAGATTAGCCTGCATGTGTGCGTTGAGGCTGGCGCTGCTAAAACTGATGGCGTCATCAAATTCGAATAGCGAAGCGTTGTTGACGATGCAGTTGATTGGCCCCAGTAATGCGTTGGCGCGATCAAGCAAGGCTTTGGTGGCTGATTCATCAGCAAGGTCGCAGTCAATCGCCGCTGCGCGCCTGCCGAGTTTTTTTATCTCACCGACAGTATCCAGGGCTTCGTCCCGCGATGCGCGGTAGTGCACGACGATATCCCAGCCGTCTGCCGCCATGCCCAGCGCAATGGCGCGACCCAGCCTGCGCGCGGCGCCGGTGATGAGGGCAATTTTTTGCGGAGCAGGGTTCATATTCAGGTTTCGTGTTTTTCGGGCGACGGCGGCCTTATACAATAGGGGCTATGCCATTACCCGAGCCCTCTGCGGATGCACTCGTTGCGTCGCGCGCGCTGGAATCATTGATCAGAAATGACATTCGCGCCCATCGCGACTGGATTTCTTTCGCTCGTTTCATGGAACTGGCCTTGTATGCGGAAGGCCTCGGTTACTACGCAGGTGGCTCGTCCAAGCTGGGCAAAGACGGGGATTTTACAACCGCCCCAGAAATCACGCCGCTCTTTGGCGCCACCATCGGACGATTTGCTATCGATTGCTTTGGAACCGAGCCCTTGCGCATTCTCGAGTTTGGTGCCGGAACCGGCCGACTGGCGCTGGATATGATGCAATTCCTTGCCGAGCAAGGGGTTGCGGTGGCCGAGTATCTGATCGTCGAATTGTCTGCCGATTTGCGTGAGCGCCAGCGTGAAATGCTCGGAGGTTTTCCTCAGGTTCAGTGGCTTTCCGTGCCGCCAACTGCATTTTCAGGGCTGATTTTATGCAATGAAGTGCTGGATGCGATGCCGGTGCATTTGTTGGTGCGGCAGCAGGATCGATGGTTTGAGCGGGGCGTCAGCTTGTCCGGGGAGCGCTTTGTCTTCAGCGATCGGGAAACGGATGCTGCGTTGGCCGCACAGATTCCGGAGGCGCATGCCTTGCCAGAGGGCTATCTGACGGAAGTGCATCCCCGGCAGTGCGGATTTGTGCGTATGCTCTCGGACGTGCTGAAGTCGGGTGGTCGTGGTCTGGCCTTATTAATAGACTACGGCTTTCCTGCGAGAGAGTATTTTCTGCCGCAGCGACAGCAGGGCACGGTGATGTGTCATTACCGGCATCATGCGCATACCGACCCATTTTATTTGCCCGGCCTGCAAGACCTTACGGCGCATGTGGATTTCACGGCGGTAGCGCTTGCCGCGCAGGAGTCTGGATTGTCGGTGGCGGCCTATATGAGCCAGGCAGAGTTTCTGATTGCTGCGGGATTGACCGAGTTGATGGGGCATATCTCACCGGAGGATGCGCGGCGGTGGTTAACTCAGTCTCAGGCGATACAGAAACTGACTTCGCCGGCCGAGATGGGGGAGTTGTTCAAAGTGCTTTTATTGAGTCAAGGTGTCGACCTGCCAGAGCAATTACTGAAATTTGACCGAAGTTATCGTCTTTAAGGTTAAATTCGACGAAATTTATTGCATTTTGTTGATTTTTTGCGGCGGGCCACACTTACAGAAAGCGACCAATGTTTCGTTGGCTTTTGACGATTTTTCTAGCCTTGGTGATATTCAGTTCCCTATTGCCCTGGCTGGAAAAGTTGGGTGTTGGGCGATTGCCCGGCGATCTCAGATTTAGTATTTTCGGCAAAACCTTCTTTTTGCCGTTTGCGTCGACCATTTTGCTGTCGCTGGTTATTTTTCTTATTGCGCGATTTATTTGAAGATCGATCATGATACGTTGGGTTGTGGCGATTTTCGTGTTAATTAGCGTCTTTTATCCGCTTTTGCCGTTTCTGGGGCGTATTGGCATCGGGCGCTTGCCCGGCGATCTGCGTTTTCAGTGGCGCGGCGTGTTTTTTTGCCTCCCGTTTGGTTCGACGTTGCTTTGGTCGGTGATTGCCTTTTTGGCCGCCAAACTGCTCCGCCTCACGTAAGTCCCTGCTCACCTGCTTGCCCGCCAAAAGCCCTCGCCTTGATGCATTTTTAAGGGTCTCTCGGGCATTATTTCAATTGACAAGAATAATCTCCGCCCTTATAGTTTGCGGTTCCCTGCGGAGGGGTGGCCGAGTGGTTAATGGCAGCAGACTGTAAATCTGCCCTCTTGCGAGTACGCTGGTTCGAATCCAGCCCCCTCCACCAGGTGGCAAACCGTTAGCGGTTCGGCCAAGACTTGAGCAGTGGTAGTGAACGAGGTTGGTTACCCTAGCGGGTGTAGCTCAATGGTAGAGCTGAAGCCTTCCAAGCTTATGACGAGGGTTCGATTCCCTTCACCCGCTCCAGAGTTTTTGTTGGACGTGCCTTGTTTTATTGGGGCGGCGGGCGACATGCAGCCCTTGTAGCTCAGTGGTAGAGCACTCCCTTGG
>JAIXYM010000102.1 GCA_027490255.1 Oxalobacteraceae bacterium
GGCCGTCAAGACATGTAAAAAATACACGAAAAATAAATGCGTTGTTGATAAGGCAGCGAAGCTTTGCCTCTAAGTACAAGTGTTTGCCGAAGTCGTCGAGTTTGATATGACCGCAAAAACGTCCGTTTAGTCCTTCACGGATTGGAAGAGCCTGTAGATTATTCTTTGTAAATACCGGCGAATTTGGTGTAGGCGGCGGGAATCTCCCGGTCTTCGCGCTTGCAAGCGCGAATCCGCTCGCAGGCACGCCGCATGCGCCGTGAATTCCCTGCTCGCCCCGCGTCCCGCGAGTTCGGTTCTCACCACTTGCGATCACTTCAAAAAAATACCGCCTTTGCAGGCGGCATCTTTTTGAAGTGGTGGAGGCGGCGGGAATCGAACCCGCGTCCAGAAGTACTCTACAGACAGTTCTACATACTTAGTGTTGTCTTTTGGATTTAATCTTGCTGACGCGGACACACACGCTGCAGCAAGACGAGTCACCTTTATTTAACACTGCGCCAAGTAACCCGACGCAATGCGATTCGCTGTGTATGACTCTACTGCTGTTGCCAGCCCGCCCCAGCGACAAGACGGTGTAGAGCTAAAAAGTTATTAAGTTTTTAGATTAAGCTGCAAGTTGCAGCTGTGGATCGTTTGCATTTAAGCATTTCCGGTTGGATTTACGAGGTGACCAGTCCTCGGTATGCCCTGCTCTGCTTTGCAACCCCTGTCGAAACCAGGTCGCCCCCAATGCAGTGCTGCCATTGTAATCCCATAGCTTGGGTCACTGCGAGCAAATTCAAGTGCGCAGTAGCGTAAGCAGATCGAGAGGTTGCACAGCCGTTACATCCGCTTGCCAGCTTTGTGGCTCGGTGTGTCCGCAATAGCCCCAGGCAGCGGCGATGGTGGGCATGCCGGCGGCTTTGCCGGCTTGTATGTCGCGCAAGTCATCACCGACGTACCAGCAATCTTCCGGTGCTAGTTGCAATCGTCGCGCGGCTTCCAGCAAAGGTTCGGGATGTGGTTTGGCATGCGGCGTGGTGTCGCCTGAGATGATGCACCCTGCATGTCCCAGTCGTATCAGCGGTACCAGCGCATCGGTGTAGAGGGTAGGCTTGTTGGTGACTATGCCCCATTGCAGTCCTTGCATCTCTATGCTGCCGAGCAGATCATGCACGCCATCAAACAGACACGTGTGGACGGCGATGCTGGCTGCATAGTTAGCTAGAAATTCCACGCGCATCGCATCGTAGCCGTCATCGCCCGGAGCAATGCCAAAGGCGGCACCGATCAGGCCACGAGCACCAGCCGAGGCGAGCGGTCGCAGCAAGTCAAAAGACGTAGCCTCCAGTCCGCGGTCGTGACGCATTTTATTGACGGCGGCTGCGAGATCGGGGGCGGTGTCGGCGAGCGTGCCATCCAGATCAAACAGCAGCGCTTTGGGCGCGGGCAAATTTACGTGCATTGAAATTAGGCTTAGGCGGGCTTGCTGCAGGCAATCAGGTAATTCACGTCAGTGTCCTGATTGAGCGAATAAATCTTGGTGAAGGGGTTGTAGGTCATGCCTTTCACCGCTTCCACTTGCAGTCCGGCATTACGGCTGTACTGCGACAACTCGGCGGGCGTGATGAACTTTGCATAATCGTGTGTGCCGCGTGGTAGTAGGCGCAATACATACTCGGCGCCGATGATCGCAAACAAATAGGATTTCGGATTGCGATTGAGCGTCGAGAAAAATACCTGACCGCCGGGCTTGACCAGTGTGGCGCAGGCTTTCACGATTGCAGAAGGATCAGGCACGTGCTCAAGCATTTCCATGCAGGTGACGATGTCATATTGTCCAGCTTCGCGCGCGGCGAGATCTTCTGCAGAGGTCAATTCATAGCGTACTGAAACGCCAGACTCAAGACTGTGCAGTTCAGCGACTTTGAGTGCTTTTTCCGAGAGATCAATACCGGTGACCGTTGCGCCTTTTTTGGCGATGGCTTCAGCGAGTATGCCGCCGCCACATCCGATATCAACTACGCGCTTACCTGCGACGGGCGCGAGTGCATTGATCCACTCCAGTCGCAGCGGATTGATTTCATGAAGGGGGCGAAACTCGGAGTTGGGGTCCCACCAGCGGTGAGCGAGTTCGCTGAATTTTTGTAGTTCGAGAGGGTCGGCGTTCATTTCAGCATCATAGCGGAAAGTAGGAAGTCAGAAGTTTCAAGGCAAATACAAAAAAAAGCCCCCGCACTGGCGGGGGCAATTTTGATGGGGTATTGCTTATTTTTTGCGGTTGCCTACGACTTCAACGTCAACGCGACGATTTTTTGCGCGACCTTCGGAGGTTTTGTTGCTTGCAACGGGTTTGGACTCACCTTTGCCTTCGGTGAAGATGCGATCTGCGGGTATGCCCTTCGATACTAAGAAAGCTTTCACGGCATTGGCGCGGCGCACAGACAGCTTCTGGTTGTAGGCATCGGAGCCGACCGAGTCAGTGTGTCCAGTAGCGACCACGACTTCGATATCGGTGCCGGTGAGTTTGGATACCAAGTCTTCCAGTTTGGCTTTGCCTGCAGGTTTGAGTGCGAATTTGTCGAAGTCAAAGAAGGTGTCTGCTTCGAAAGTGACTTTTTCTGAGGTTGGGGCGGCCGCTACTACCGGTACGGGCGCTGATGCTGATGCCGGTGCAGGTGCCGGAGCAGGTGCCGGAGCAGGTGCAGGTGCAGGTTCCTCAGCGGAAGCCGCGGCCGGCGCAGGAGATGCTGGGGCAGGCGCCGGTGCAGGTGCAGGTTCAGCTGCTTTCGGTGCTGGCACCGGTGTGGGCGCAGGCTTCAGCATGTCATCGCAACCTTCTACGGTCGCGTCAGCAGGAGTCCAAGTGCCAGTGTGCCAGCAGAGACCAAAGCCGCTTTTGACGGGGTTATTGGCAGAATCGACGAGGTAGCCTTTTGGTGCGACCTTGCCGGCAAAAGCGAGGCTGCTAGTGAGCAGAAGGGTGCAGCAAATGAGGATAGTGCGATTAGTTTGTTTCATCATGTTTTCCCGGAAAGTGACCATCATGCTTTAGACGAGGCGGACGCGGTCGGTTTTAGAAAATCGCGCACACGCACATGTCGCCAACGGCGAGATTTTAACTTGTTAAGCCGATTCCTTGGAAAAATACCTGACTGGGCAGTGTGCTATCTGCCCCGCGTGATGTTTCGTACTCAGGAGCTGTTTCAGCTGGTCAAAATTACTTAGTGGAAAATATTTGCGATGGCTGGTGGTGAAGGTTCGTGCCCTGCCGGCTAGTTTTGATCGTCAATTTGGCCCAGAGTGTTTGCAGAAAGTCACGAATACCCAGCAACTGGGCAAAGACGCTGGATCCTGGCGTGGGCCGGCCGGGATCCAGCGCCTCTTTGTGCCTCAGCTGGGTTCTACTAAAAACGACTCAGTAGCTCACTCTTGCGGTCGCGTACCGACAACTTCGACTTCAACACGCCGGTTTTTCGCGCGACCATCGCGGGTGGCGTTGCTTGCGACCGGTTGGCTCTCGCCTTTACCATCGATTTGAATGCGGTCTGCGGGGAAACCCCTGGTTTCGAAGAACATCTTGACGGACTCCGCTCTTCGTCGGGATAGGTTTTCGTTGTATTCCGCAGTACCGATCGCGTCTGCGTGCCCCACAGCGACCATGACCTCCAGCTTCAATTCCTTGAGACGAGATGCGATCACATCCAGTTTGCGCTCTCCATCCGGCTTCAGCTCTGCCTTGTCAAAATCAAAATAGGTATCAGTATCGAGGGTGATTTTTTCCACCGCGGGACGGCTTGCGGCAACGACTGCGGGCGGCAACAAGACTAGCGGTGGCCCCTCGGCAACTGGCGGCGCGAGTGGCTGGGTCTGAGCAGTGGGCGGGGGTGGGGGTATGGGAATCGCTTTGGCAAGTACGCCATCGCAGCCAACGACTAAGGCCTTCGCCGGTGTCCAGTCGCTGGTATGCCAGCATGCGCCGCTGCCACTCATCACAACCTTGCCGCTAGAGTCTTGCACATAGCCGGGTGCAGCGATCGGAGGCTCGGCGCTCAAGGCTGGCACGCTTGAGCTCGCCAAAATCGCCATTATCAAATTTGATCGTACGCGCATGCTTGTGCTCCTTCTTTAGTCGCCTTTCAGCGCGGGTTGTCGTTTGCCCTCCGGTGCTCATCTGAATGCTGGTGCGGGGCGTGATTTCAGTGTCGCATTGCAGCGAGAAATCGCTTTTAAAAAAATCAAAAAGTCAACTGTAATTGCTCAAAAACCCGGGTAATCCGGTTGGCAAGCGAGAGCAGAAGTAAGCCTGTCAGGCAGGTGCGGCATGGTAAAATTTCGGGTTTACAAGTCTGGACAAGGCGCTGTCGATCACGCCCGGGGCCACCGCAAGAAACCGCGTCAATTTTTAGTCTGCCAATGGATCAATTCGCAAAAGAAACCATCCCGATTTCGCTCGAAGAAGAGATGCGCAAAAGCTATCTCGATTATGCAATGAGCGTGATCGTGGGCCGAGCATTGCCTGATGTGCGTGATGGTCTCAAGCCCGTGCACCGGCGTGTCCTGTTCGCTATGCACGAGACCAGCAATGTGTGGAACCGGCCGTATGTGAAATGTGCGCGTGTAGTCGGCGAGGTCATGGGCAAATATCACCCCCACGGTGACCAGGCCATCTACGACACCTTAGTTCGGATGGCGCAGGATTTCTCTTTGCGCTACACACTGGTGGATGGGCAGGGCAACTTTGGTTCCATCGATGGCGATAATGCGGCTGCCATGCGTTACACCGAGTGCCGACTCGACAAGATCGCCAGCGAATTGCTGGCGGATATCGATAAGGAAACTGTCGATTTCGTACCCAACTATGATGGCAAGGAAAAAGAACCCTCAGTTCTGCCCACACGTATTCCTAATCTGCTGATTAACGGCTCTTCGGGTATCGCCGTGGGTATGGCGACCAATATTCCGCCACACAACATTACCGAAGTCATCAATGGTGCGTTGCATGTACTGAGTACACCGACATGTACGATCGATGAACTCATCGAGATCATTCCTGCCCCGGACTTCCCGACAGCTGGCATCATTTACGGTGTGTCCGGTGTGCGTGATGGATATCGCACGGGTCGTGGTCGCGTGGTCATGCGCGCGCGTACGCATTTCGAAGAAATTCGTGACGGTCGTCATGCCATCATCGTTGATGAGCTGCCCTATCAGGTGAATAAAAAATCCCTGCTAGAGCGCATCGCCGAGATCGTGCGCGACAAGAAGCTGGACGGCATTTCAGACATCCGTGATGAGTCCGACAAGTCCGGTATGCGCGTCGTGATCGAACTCAAGCGCGGTGAACTGCCGGAAGTTGTTCTAAATAATTTGTACAAGCAGACCCAGCTGCAGGACACCTTTGGCATGAACATGGTGGCGCTGGTGGATGGTCAGCCCAAGCTGCTCAACCTCAAGCAGATGCTCGAGTGTTTCCTGTCGCACCGTCGCGAAGTCGTGACCCGTCGCACTGTGTTCGAATTGCGCAAGGCACGTGAGCGTGGTCATGTGCTCGAAGGCCTTGCTGTGGCGCTGGCCAACATCGACGAATTCATTGCAATCATCAAAGCGGCGCCGACGCCGCCGGTTGCAAAATCCGAATTGATGGCGCGTTCCTGGGACTCGTCGCTGGTGCGTGAGATGCTGGCTCGTACCGGCGATGAAAATGTGGGTGGTATCAATGCCTTCCGCCCTGAAAATCTGCCACGCCATTACGGTCTGCAGTCCGACGGACTCTACAAGCTCTCCGATGATCAGGCGCAGGAAATCCTGCAAATGCGTCTGCAACGCCTCACCGGCCTTGAGCAGGACAAGATCGTCAATGAGTACAAAGACGTGATGACGCAGATTGCTGATCTGCTCGACATTCTTTCTCGCCCTGATCGCGTGACTACGATTATCAGTGATGAACTCATCGCTGCGCGTAATGAATACGGCGAGGGCAATAAGGATGTACGTCGCTCGCAGATCGAAATCAATGCCACCGATCTTGGCACCGAAGATCTGATCGCCCCACAGGATATGGTGGTCACGCTCTCGCATACCGGTTACATGAAATCGCAACCGCTGTCGGAGTATCGCGCGCAAAAACGCGGTGGTCGTGGCAAGCAGGCGGCGGCAACTAAGGAAGACGACTGGATCGAGCAGCTGTTCATCGCCAACACGCACGACTACATGTTGTGCTTCTCCAATCGCGGCCGTATGTACTGGCTCAAGGTCTGGGAAGTGCCTCAGGGATCACGCACATCGCGTGGCAAGCCCATCGTGAATATGTTCCCGCTGCATGAAGGTGAAAAAATCACGGTCGTGTTGCCGCTCTTTGGTGAAAACAGGACTTTCCCTGAAGATCGTTATGTGTTCATGGCGACCTCACTGGGTACGGTCAAAAAGACGCCATTGTCCGACTTCAGTAATCCGCGCAAGGCAGGCATTATTGCGGTCGATCTTGATGACACTGATTTCCTGATCGGTGCGGCACTCACGGATGGAAAAAATGATGTGATGCTGTTTTCTGATTCAGGCAAGGCGGTGCGGTTTGATGAAAATGATGTGCGTCCGATGGGCCGTACCGCGCGAGGTGTGCGTGGCATGAATCTGGAAGAAGGTCAGATTGTCATTGCCTTGTTGGTGGCACAAAATGAACAGCAGTCAGTGCTGACAGCAACCGAGAACGGTTTTGGCAAACGTACGCCAATCACAGAGTACACTCGCCATGGTCGTGGTACCAAGGGCATGATCGCCATCCAGACCAGCGATCGTAACGGCAAGGTGGTCGCCGCAACGCTGGTGGAGCCCACGGACGAGATCATGATGATTACCACCGGTGGCGTATTGATCCGCACGCGAGTATCCGAAGTACGTGAAATGGGCCGGGCGACACAGGGTGTGACACTGATAGCGGTGGAAGATGGCGCAAAACTGTCCGGCTTGCAGCGCATTCTTGAGGCCGATAGCGAGGACGACAACGGTACGGATGAGACTGACGCGAGTTGATCGCGGCATGCTCGTTCGTCAGATGAACTGCCAGCGCCGGACAACATAACAACACAGGCAGGCTGCCATGAGCGACGACAAACTCAAACCGCTGCGCGACCAGATCGATGAGATCGATGCGCAATTGCTCGCACTGCTCAATGAGCGTGCGCGGGTTGCCCAGCAGGTGGGTCATGTGAAGGCTGAAACCAACGCGCCGGTTTTTCGTCCGGAACGTGAAGCTCAGGTGCTTGCGCGTATCGCGGACACGAATCCCGGCCCCTTGGTGTCGTCTGATTTGCAGTCGATTTTTCGCGAGGTGATGTCAGCTTGTCGTGCGCTGGAAAATCGCGTTACGGTGGCTTTTCTCGGTCCAGTTGGTACCTACAGTGAGCAAGCAGTTTGGCGGCAGTTCGGTCAGGCCGTCGATGCGCTGCCTTGCGTGTCCATCGACGAAGTCTTCCGTTCGGTTGAGGCAGGTACGGCCGGATTTGGTGTCGTCCCTGTTGAAAATTCTACCGAAGGGACTGTCAATCGCACGCTGGACTTGCTGCTGCAAACCACGCTTTCCATCAGCGGCGAAGTCGCGCTGCCGGTGCATCACAGCTTGATGACCCGCAGCGGCAACATGGAACAAGTCACGCGTATCTGCGCCCACTCGCAGGCACTGGCGCAATGTCAGTCTTGGTTGAATCAGCATTACCCGAACATCGAGCGTCAGGCGGTGGCGTCCAATGGTGAGGCCGCACGCATGGCAACCGAAGAGGGGCAAGTCGCTGCGATTGCCAGTGAAGTCGCCGCCAAGCGCTACGGGCTCTCGATCGTGCACGCCCATATTCAGGATGATCCGCACAACCGTACCCGGTTTTTTGTCGTGGGTCGTCTGGTGCCCTCGGCATCGGGAAAGGATCAGACATCACTGGTATTGTCTGTCGCTAACAAGCCGGGCGCTGTGTATGAGCTGCTTGCGCCACTTGCTCGGCATGGTGTGTCGATGACACGTTTTGAATCGCGTCCTGCACGGACAGGTCGCTGGGATTATTACTTCTACGTCGACATCGAAGGTCATGCCAATGACGCCAAAGTTGCGCAGGCACTTGCCGAATTGCAGGCACAGGCGGCCTTCTTCAAAGTACTTGGTTCTTATCCCCACGCTTCCTGATTTTTGTTTATTTGATTGGCCATGCCCATGAATTTTGGTCCTGATTACGTTCGCGCGATTGCACCCTATCAGGGTGGTAAACCGATATCCGAAGTGGCTCGCGAGTTTGGGCTTGATGAGGCGCGCATCGTTAAGCTCGCGTCGAATGAAAACCCGCTCGGCATTCCGGAATCAGCGAAGCGCGCGATGAGTGCAGCGATGGCGGATCTGGCACGCTATCCGGATTCGAATGGTTTTGATCTGAAGGCGGCGATCAGTGAAAAATTTGGAGTGCCTTCTGACTGGATTACGCTGGGCAATGGCAGTAACGATATTCTTGAGCTCGCGGCACGCTCGCTAGTCTCGCCCGGGCAAAGCGTGGTGTATTCGCAGTATTCGTTTGCTGTCTATCCGCTGGCCACGCAGGCCATTGGTGCGCGCGCGATTGTGGTCGCTGCAAAAGATTTCGGCCACGATCTGCCGGCCATGCGTGCTGCGATCACCGACGATACGCGTCTGGTCTTTGTTGCCAATCCCAACAACCCCACGGGTACTTTCATCGATGGCGAGCAGATTGCTGCTTTCATACGCTCGGTACCGCCCCATGTCGTGATTGTTCTGGATGAAGCGTACACCGAATATCTGTCGCCCTCGCAGCGCTACGATGCTTTTGCGTGGGTCGCGCAGCACCCTAATCTGATTGTCTCGCGCAGTTTTTCGAAAGCGTATGGACTTGCCGGTTTGCGGATTGGTTTTGGTATTGCACAGCCGGGACTGACGGACCTGATGAATCGTCTGCGTCAGCCATTCAATGTGAATTCACTCGCGCAAGCAGCTGCGATTGCTGCCTTGCAGGATGAGGCATTTCTTAAAAAGAGTGCCGAGATCAATTCGCAAGGTTATCTCCAGCTGACTGCAGCGTTTGATCAGATGGGTATTAGCTACGTGCCGTCGGTCGGTAACTTTGTGTTGTTCCGTGCAGGTGATGAAGAGAACGCCGGCGCCAAGGTCAATCTCGCATTGCTCAAGCAAGGCATCATCGTGCGGCCCGTAGCAAACTATGGTTTGCCGCAATGGCTGCGCGTATCGATTGGGCTGCCTGAAGAAAATGAGGCCTTCCTCGTTGCATTGAAATCCGTGCTTGCCTGATCATGGTGGCATTTAAAAAAATCGCCATCTTTGGCGTTGGCCTGATCGGTGGTTCATTCGCACTGGCCCTGAAAAAATCCGGCGCTGTCAGTGAAGTCATCGGCGTGGGTCGACGACGTGAAACGCTGGTACGCGCTGCTTCGCTGGGCATTATTGACAGTCACACTGATGACATTGCGCAGGCAGTCGCCGGTGCTGATCTGGTATTGATTGCAGCGCCCGTCGCGCAAACTGCATCGCTGCTACAAGCCATGGCGCCACATTTGGAGCCAGACACCGTAGTCAC
>JAIXYM010000119.1 GCA_027490255.1 Oxalobacteraceae bacterium
ATCTTCTATCCTGCTGAGGACTATCATCAAAATTATTTTCTCAGCAATCCGATGCAATCCTATTGCGCCTATGTGGTCGCTCCGAAAGTCTCGAAATTCAGACAAGTGTTTGCGTCTCGTGCGAAGAAAGGCTGAATCAGGAAGTCGGATATAGGTACGGCTTCGACCATTAGATACCGATCGCTTTCCGGCTTGATAAGGGGCAAACTACCTGATACAAGCTGATTCAAGTAGCGACGATTTCCCCTTATCAACGGTAGCAAGGCTGATAACAAGAGGCGTTAAGGTTTGTTCGGCTTCGGTTCTGTGTTGGCTTGATCGCAGGGTGCAATGAGCGCATAATGCATCGCGATTGCGATGCAATGGGGTCTCTATGAAATCTTCCACTTTTCCTTCCGTCAGGGTTGATCCGGAGTTGCGACAGGCCGCTGAAAAAGTTTTGCGTGACGGTGAGACTTTGTCGGGCTTTGTCGAACAGTCGATACGGCAGCAAGTACAACGCCGCAATCTTCAGCAGGAGTTTATTGAGCGCGGATTACAGTCTGGTGCATCTGCCAGAAATTCTGGTGAGTACTACACCGCTGAGCAAGTGCTGGCTGAGCTTGATGATGTGCTGAACTCAGCTACCCAAAAGCAAGGTAAATGAGTTTTCAAATTCGGTTTACCAGAGAAGCGAAAGAAGATCTGATACGACTTTTTCATTTTCTGGCGGAGCGTGATTTGGCGGCGGCGAGACGAGCCAGAAGGGCTATCGTTAGAGGGATCGATTTCCTGACTGAATTTCCTTGGTCGTGCCGCAAGGCTATTGCTGACAATCCCTTTGTGAGGGAACTGGTCATCCCTTTTGGTGGCGCAGGCTATGTGGCTTTGTTTGAAATTGACGACAAAGGCAGCGTCACAGTACTCGCGATTCGACATCAGCGAGAAGATGATTTTTATTGATCGCCAGATTCGAATTTCAGAATCCCGATTATGACTACCAAGTGATTCCAGGCTGACTCCACGGCTTGTCGCTACAGTTTGATTTATGGCTGCAACCGCTGTCGGGTCCATTGCGCATCTTCGCCACGCGTATAAACCACGCGATCATGCAGACGCGAGCGTCGGCCTTGCCAGAACTCCATCCATTCGGGCGTCAATCGATAGCCTCCCCAGTGCGCGGGACGCGGTGGGTTGTCGCCGAATTCAGCGCTGGCTTCGTCGAATTTTTTTTCCAGTGACTCGCGGCTGTCGATCGGTTTGCTTTGCATGGATGCGATCGCACCCAGTTGGCTTTTGATGGGTCGAATCTTAAAATAGGCATCGCTCTCGGCTGGGTCAACGCGTTCGACGCGGCCTTCGATGCGGATCTGACGCTCCAGTTCGACCCAGTGAAATGTGATGGCTGCATGAGGATTCTGCAGCAGATCTTCCCCTTTGCGGCTCTGATAATTGGTGTACCAAGTAAAGCCGCGCGCATCAAAATCCTTCAGCAGAACGATACGCAGTGACGGCTTACCACTACTGCCGACAGTCGCCAGACTCATTGCATTCGGCTCGGGTAGTTCCGCCGACAAGGTTTCTTGAAACCAGCGACCAAACTGGATGATGGGATCAGAATCAACCTCGTGTTCTGAGAGGGTGGCTTGGCTATAGTCGCGGCGAAGATCAGCGATGGACATGGTATTGAGCGTGTGGGTTGATGAAGAAAAAATTTATCTATGAAACCGAACTAAAGCGCTTGAATGCCTTGCGGGCTGCCAGCGGTATGCCGCATGCAATGATTGCCGCCAGCCCCCAGAATACGGCAAATTGTCCCAATGCTGTGCCGGCCGCGCCAAACGCGATTGGCAGCATGACGGCGCTGGCGTTGCCGATGGTGGCGCGTATGCCTATCGCTTCTGCGCCCCGACCCGCGGGTGCATTGTGATGCAGCAGGGCCAGTACATTGGGCTGACCGGTTCCCAGCGCAAGCCCCAGACCAGCGGCGACAAGGGCCATCGTGAGGGGTAGCTGCATGAATGGGAACAAGAAATAACATACCGTCGCGGCCGTCAGCGTGCCAGTAAGAATTTGCCATTCCTTGAAATGCTGGACGATAAGCGGCATGGCCAAGCGTACAACAAATGTCGCCGCTGAGAATGTGGCCAGAATCATGCCGATGGTCGAGGCGGAAAAGCCCAGCTGGGAACCGCGAATCGGCGTGACAAAAGTAAACAGATCCCAAGCGGCAGCCAGCAGAATGCCGACGATATAGAGGCGTCGCATTTCAGGATCGAGCAGCATTTGAAAAGCACTGCCTTTGCGTGGATTTGCAGCTGCATTGTGTAGCGGCAGATCGCGCAGGGCGCCGCTTGCAGCAAAGATGAACGCGGTCAGCGCAAATGCGCCGCAAATCAGATAGGCGACCGAGTAGTGCGCATGATCAATCGCAAAACCCGCAATCAGCGGACCCGTGAAGGCCGAGACGGAAAACCCAAGCGACAGACGACTGAAGTTAGCCGCCCGCTCATCCGGCGCCGATAGCGTACCTACTGCATGCTGAGTGCCGATGAAGATCGCCATGAAACCTGTCCCTATCAGCACGACGGCGATATACAAAATTCCCAGTCCCTCTATCGTCGCCGCTAGCGTCACACCCACCGAAGCCAGTGCGCAACCTGCCATCAGCGGACGACGCACGCCGATGCGGTCAATCACACGCCCCATGGGCACGGCAAGGAACATCGGAACGAAGGCAAACAGCGCAATCAATGTCCCAACGGTGAACTCGGAAGCATGTAGCGAGAGCGCATACAGCGCTGTGGTCACGCGTGCAGCGGCCAGCGCCACGTGGGCAGTGACGGCGACACCAATGAGCATCAGCAGGGGAGAAGGACGACGCACAGATTCACAGAGTCAATCGAAGGGGCTCTAGTTTAAGTGAGTGCCGGGCCTGCTGTCCGTTAAAATGCGGACATGGCCAGTATTCTTCCTCTTTCCCCTGCAAATACCGCCGATATTGATTTCGAGCGGCGCTTCGGCGGCATTGCGCGTTTGTACGGCGATGCCGCGCTGGCCGCATTCCGCAACGCGCATGTCTGCGTGATCGGTGTGGGCGGCGTAGGCTCCTGGGCGGTGGAGGCTATAGCGCGCAGCGCAGTCGGGCAGATCACGCTGATTGATCTGGACCATCTCGCGGAATCGAATGTGAATCGTCAGATTCATGCCCTTACTGATACGTTGGGCAAAGCCAAGGTCGGCGCACTCGCAGAGCGTATCGCGCAGATCAACCCCTTCTGCCGTGTGACCGAGATCGAAGATTTTGTCACCGAAGAGAATCTCGCCAGTCTGATTGTGCCGGGTCGTTTTGATTATGTGATTGATGCGATCGATAATGCGCGTGCAAAAACGGCGTTGGTGGTGCATTGTCGTGCGCATCAGATACCCCTGGTCATGATAGGCAGTGCGGGCGGGCAGATTGATCCTACCCGTATCGCGATTGTGGATTTGTCTCGTACCGAACAAGAGCCTCTGCTTGCGCGGGTGCGCAAGCGCTTGCGTGCACATCACGGCTTCCCGCGCGGCACAAAAAATAAATTCGGTGTTGATGCCGTGTATTCCACCGAGCCGTTGCGTCATCCTGAGTTATGTGCGACGGATGAGGATGCGCCCGGTATTGCCGGGCTCAATTGTGCAGGTTATGGCTCAGCCGTTGTGGTGACTGCGAGCTTTGGTTTTGTCGCTGCAGGATTTGTATTGCGCAAGTTGGCTGAGAAAGTTGACTAAGAAAGCAGTCTGATATTTATCCTGTCAGTCGTTCCCTCAGCAGCACATAGGACACACTTCAGGATGTCAAAGTGCGGTCCGACGTAATCGAAGCGCATTGGCAATCACCGATACCGAAGACAAGCTCATCGCCGCACTGGCAATCATGGGGGAGAGTAGCAGCCCCAGCCAAGGGTACAAGACACCTGCGGCAATCGGCACGCCCACAAAGTTATAAACGAAGGCAAAGAAAAGATTCTGTCGAATATTGCGCATTGTCGCGCGTGACAGTTGCCTTGCTTTGACGATGCCACGCAAATCTCCTTTGACCAGCACAATGCGTGCGCTGTTCATCGCGATGTCGGTGCCGGTACCCATGGCAATGCCCACACTGGCCTCTGCCAGCGCCGGCGCGTCATTGATGCCGTCGCCGGCCATTGCAACGATCTTTCCTTGCTGCTGCAGTGCTTGCACATGACGATATTTTTCTTCAGGTAGAACTTCCGCGTGTACGGTGTCTATTCCCAGTTCTGCAGCCACCGCGCGCGCAGTCGTTGCATTGTCACCCGTAAGCATCACGATCTTCACACCTTCTGCGTGGAGCTGGCGTATCGCTTCGCGCGTTTCAGGTTTGACGGTGTCGGCAACGCTGATCAAGCCAGCAAATTTTTTGTCCACTGCGACGAACATCACCGTATGTCCCATTGCACGTAATTCATCAGCTTTCGGGACGAATGACGCGATATCGACGCCCGCTTCCCTCATCAGCAGTGTATTACCGAGCAAGACCGCATTGCCATCGATATTGCCACGTACACCTTTGCCAGTGATCGCGCTAAAGCCGGTGACAGGTAAGAGCGGCAGGCTCTGCGCTTTCAGATGCGCCAAGATGGCGTGCGCCAGCGGATGCTCGCTCATCTTTTCTAGCGCCGCTGCCAGCACCAGTACATCAGCTCGCGCGAAACCTTCATTGGCGACAATTTGCTGCACCTTTGGTGCGCCTTCGGTGAGCGTTCCTGTTTTGTCCACGATGAGCGTATCGATTTTTTCCATCAGCTCTAGCGCTTCGGCATCCTTAATCAGCACACCTTCACGCGCACCGCGACCGATACCGACCATGACCGATATCGGCGTCGCCAGCCCCAGCGCGCACGGACAGGCAATGATGAGTACCGACACCGCTGCCACCAATCCATTCGTCAGTCCCGGTGCAGGTCCCACTATCGCCCACACCAAGAAAGCCAGTACGGCAGCAGCAATGACTGTCGGTACAAACCATCCCGACACACGATCTGCCAGCTTTTGTATCGGTGCGCGTGAGCGTCCAGCTTGATTCACCAATTGCACAATTTGCGAGAGCAAGGTATCCGCACCGATTTTTTCAGCACGGATCACGACAGTACCCAGCTGATTGACCGAGCCTGCGATGGCTTTGCTGCCGACGAGTTTTTGAACAGGCATAGCTTCACCCGTCAGCATGGACTCATCCACCGTTGACTCACCCTCGGTGACGATACCGTCGACCGGTATGTTGCTGCCGGGACGAACGCGCAGCAGATCACCGATCTGTATCTGATCCAGCGACACTTCGCGCTCACTGCCATCGGCGGTAATTTTGATGGCCGTCGTCGGTGCCAGCGCAAGCAGAGATTTCACGGCCTCATTCGTTCGGAATCGGGCGCGTAATTCCAGCACCTGTCCCAGCAACACTAGCGATACGATGACGGCTGCCGCTTCGAAATACAGTGGTGCCATGCCATGCATTCGGAATGCGTCGGGCAGCACCTGAGGAAAGAGTAGTCCGATCGCACTGAACAGCCAGGCCGCCATGACGCCCATGGAAATCAGACTGAACATATTCAGATGACCGCTCTTGAATGAGCGCGCGCCGCGCTCGAGAAATGGCCAGCCAAACCAGAACACGACAGGTGTCGCAAGCATGCCCTGCAGCCAGGCATGTACCGTGTGACCGAGCAGCGCCGCGCTATCGATACCGATCATTTCGCTCATGCTTAAAAACAGTAATGGCAGCAACAGCGCAAGACTGAACCAGAAGCGGCGCGTCATGTCGTCAAGTTCGGTGGTGTCTTCTTCCATCGTCGCTTGCATGGGCTCGAGTGCCATACCGCAGATGGGACAGCTACCCGGACCTACTTGCTTGATTTCCGGATCCATCGGGCAGGTGTAGATCGCATCGACCGGACCCGTAGGTTCGTTTTTTCGATCCGGCGACAGATAGCGCATCGGATCGGATGTGAATTTGCTCACGCAACCAGTGCTGCAGAAATAGTAGGTCTGACCTTCATGGACGGCGGACTTGTCCGAATTGGCAGCCGCTTTCATGCCGCAGACCGGATCCGTGTAGGGCTTGTCATCAGGGGCAGTGGTTGGCGCGGGCGTGGCACCGCGACGCTTCACTTCACGTATCTGCGGTTCGACCGGGGATGCTTGCGGACGGCGTAAGTCAGTGGATTTCATGGGTTATTTCTGAGGGTGCGAGGTCAGATGAATACCTGAAAATCTGTCTAAGTATGGTTTCACAAGCTTACCCCATCCAACATGCCCGGCGTCTGCCACACAAACGATCGATCGTTGATAAGTCTCTAATCCCAGACCAATAACAAACAACATTATTAGTGCATTTGCACTATGTCGCTCGATCACCCAGCGTGCGTACACTTGTACCGATGGCAGATTGATAGCCTACTTTTGACCCCGGAACGTAGATAATTCCCAGTATCGATAGTCATCGGTATTGGAGTAAAAATCTGGATTTCAATCTTTCCTAATTGACGCTCACTTTCCCAAGGCGGCAATCTTTTGAAAAATATTTCAAAGCAGACGAAAGTCTATCTCTACACAAAAGCACGATTGGTGGTTCTAGAGTACGGCCTATTTTCTGCCATGATCATTGCTGTTGTCAGTGTCGTGATTGTCGGTTTGGATTCTAATTTAGCTACGGTAGTTGATTATGCAAACAATAAAAAGAGCTGTTCGACATTGGGTGATATGCCAGATTTGCCCATAGCAACGCCGGCCGTTAACAACGCGGCAGCGATATCAAGTCTGGTGACGACCGTAACCACTTGCTGGCTGAAATCACCAGGACACAATTAAACTAAGTTAAATGATTATTGCGATGCTGTGAGCAGGCTGTCTGCGGACGTTTTCCACACCACATCTTGGTCAACTGAATACAAACTGCAGGGTGTCTTACTATTTTTCTGGCAGGCCTCGAGGGCACGTGATGGTGGATCATCGCCATCTTCCGCCCAGCTCCATGCGCCCGACGCAGAAACAGCAAAGGCGCGGGGTAATGACTGGCTTAAGTAATGACGATAGGCCGCGCGACCTGTCTCCGTCAGATGGGGAATGGCCTCTACATTGTCTAGTGTTGCAAATCCACTTGCCGGGATGCGAGCTGTTTCGCCAACGAGTGTGTTGATGTTGGTTGGCAGACCTATGCGATGTAGAAAACGTTCGGTTTCTGGCCACCAAACTGGAATGCCATCGCGACTACTGATCAAGCCATGAGCGTCTGATTTGAAGCGACCATAGGCGATGAGTTGCGACGATCCACCGGCTGATTGATAGGCGTGCTGCAAGCGCTGCGCCAGCGAGGGATCAAAGTAGCTGTCGTTCTCGCCATAGAACCAAAGGCTGGGCAGCGATGTTCTGCTGCCATAACTGGTGAAGGCAGTTACCAGCGCAGATTTCCAGTCGCAGTAATCGCCATCGATACGCAAGCCCCCTGCAAAATTGAGCAAGCCGCGCACACCGGGAAACCGCCTTGTACCGAAGGCCATGGTGGCCAGCCCGCCGTAGGATTGGCCTGCGACGATGACTCGGTCCTGATCCACCCAAGATATTTTTGTTAGCGCGCGCAAAGCAGCTTCAATATCATCGGCCTGCATCATGCCGTTGTCATGCATGTTGCAACCGAAGTCGCTGTAGATGCCATCGGATTTTGAAAATCCTTTGCGCATGGGGATGGCAACAGCGTAACCCCGTCTGACGAACTCCCGACCCATGGCAAGAAAGCGATCTCTTTTTTGTGCAGCAGGTTTGCCACGCTCCTTGCCATGATTCATTAGCAGCAAAGGAAATGGACCTGCGCCTGGCGGTTTGTAGATAGTGGTTTCGAATTGAAGACGCTTGCCATTTTCAGTGACTGGCAGCATGAGTACTTGCTCGTTGATAGAGGCATCAAGCGCCTGTGCTTCTGCTTGTCGTGTGAGCAGTGCGAGGGCAGTAAGTACAAATAGACATTGAATCAAGCCAAAATGCGGGCGACGTTTCATAAGGTCTTCTTGATGAGCAAATGAAGCTCATTTTAGAGACCGTATTGCCAGCGCTCAATGACTCAAAGAATAATTTCCGTGACTAATTAAGGAAATTGAAATTTTGTCAAACAAGTGCTGGTCTGTCGTCATGCAGATCTTTTTTTTGGAGCAGGTGTTCGCCATAAACGACAGCGTCATTACTCGATTGCCTCAAGTCGTGTTGCCTTCATGCGTGACGCCAGCAGCTTACCCTTGCGAGCGCGCTTGCCGAAGTGATGTGCGAGATCAGCACCGCTGAGTGTGTTTTCTTGCGGCTTGCCACTGCGAGCACTGGTGCCGACAATACGTACACCTTTTTTCGATATCGGTTGCGCTGCGAGTAGCTTTTCATTCGGCTCGAGATCCATCAGCGTCACACCGCGTCCGCCGCTGGCTTGTGTCTTGATCTCATCCATTCCGAAAACCAGCAGGCGTCCCTTTTCTGACAGGCAGACTAGTGCGCTGGCTTGTTTGCCAATGATGACTGGCATGACAGGTTCATCGCCGTCGTCCATGCTCATGAAGGATTTGCCACCTTTCTGACGGCTGATCATGTCACCGGCTTTGGCGGCGAATCCAAAGCCACCGGTCGATGCCAGCAGCAGCGGTGTTTCAGGCGTGCCGGCAAAGTAATGGACAAGACGCGTGCCAGCTTCTACTTCGACCAGCGTGGTCATGGGTACGCCATCGCCCCGCGCTCCGGGCAACTGCGATACCGAGACGGAATACACGCGGCCACCAGAGCCAAAGGCAAGCACATGATCAGTGGTGCGGCATTCGAAGGTGGAATAAAGGCTATCACCAGCCTTGAAGCTGAACTGCTGTGCATCATGGCCATGACCTTGGCGAGCACGTACCCAGCCTTTTTGCGAAATGATGACAGTCACTGGTTCATCAATGATCTTGATCTCGGCAACGGCTTTCTCAGCGGCTTTGATCAGCGTGCGTCGCGCATCGCCATATTGTTTTGCATCCGCATCGATTTCCTTGACGATGAGTTTTTTCATCGAGGCCGGATTATCGAGCAGCTCCTGCAGTGTGGCTTTTTCTTTACGCAGCTCGGCGAGTTCCTGCTGTACCTTGATGGCTTCCAGCCGTGCGAGCTGACGCAGGCGAATTTCCAGAATATCTTCCGCCTGTCTTTCGGAGAGTTTGAACGCCTGCATGAGTGCGGGCTTGGGTTCGTCGGACTCTCGGATGATCTTGATGACTTTGTCAATATTGAGTAGTACTGCTTCACGACCCTCCAGAATGTGAATGCGATCATCCACTTTGGTGAGTCGGTGTTGCGTACGACGAGTGACCGTGCCGAAGCGGAAGGCGATCCATTCGCGCAGAATATCGCCCAGACCTTTCTGACGTGGCTTGCCATCGT
The DNA here is from genome assembly GCA_027490255.1 of Oxalobacteraceae bacterium. GTDB lineage: Bacteria > Pseudomonadota > Gammaproteobacteria > Burkholderiales > Burkholderiaceae_D > Pernthalerella. The sequence goes on from JAIXYM010000119.1 coordinate 9,424, forward strand.
TACCGATCATGACCAGATTCACACCGACGTTGTTTTCCAATGAGGTGTGTGCGAGCAGCAGATTGCTGAACTCTTCCTGATCTTGATTTTTTGATTTTGGCTCGAATACCAGACGTACCGGCGCGTCACGGCCAGATTCATCACGCACGGTATCAAGTACGCCGAGAATGGCTTGTTTGTTGGCCATCTGGTCGGGTGACAAGCTCTTTTTACCCAGTTTGATTTTGGGATTGGTGAGCTCTTCGATTTCTTCCAGAATCTTTTGCGACGATGCGCCAGGTGGTAGTTCAGTGACCACCAGCTGCCATTGTCCACGGGCGAGCTCTTCGATTTTCCAGCGCGCCCGCACCTTGATACTGCCGCGTCCATTTTGATAAATCTCGCTCACGGTGGTATCAGGCGTGATGATCTGACCGCCACCGGGGAAATCCGGTCCCGGTATCAGCGCCATTAGTTCATCGTGAGAGAGCTTGGGATTTTTGATGAGTGCTACTGCGGCGAGTGCAACCTCATGCAGATTGTGTGAGGGTATTTCGGTCGCCAGCCCCACTGCGATGCCGGACGCGCCATTGAGCAGCACGAAGGGAAGACGCGCAGGCAGTAGCTTGGGTTCTTCGGTGGAGCCATCATAGTTGGGCTGAAAGTCCACCGTGCCCATGTCGATTTCATCGAGCAGCAAACGCGAGATAGGTGTCAGGCGCGCTTCGGTGTAACGCATCGCAGCAGCACCATCGCCATCGCGTGAACCGAAATTGCCATGTCCATCAACAAGCGGATAGCGCAGCGAAAAATTCTGCGCCATGCGCACCATGGCGTCATACACCGACTGATCGCCATGCGGATGCAGTTTGCCAAGTACATCACCGACGACGGCTGCCGATTTGCGTGGCTTGGCGGCTGGATCAAGTCGGAGCTGATCCATTGCGTAGAGGATGCGTCGCTGTACTGGTTTCTGGCCATCGCAAACGTCAGGTAGTGCGCGGCCTTTGACGACGGAGATCGCATAGTCGAGGTAGGCGCGCTCGGCAAAGGTCGCTAGTGTCAGGGATTCGCCGCTGTCGTCAGCGGCGGCTTCGAAGAGGTTGGTTTGGTCGGTCATGTGTTCGTGGCTATTTCAAAATTCGTTTATTTTTTTACAGAAGACACTGGATCCCGGCCTTCGCCGGGATGACGTTTTAAAAGTCATTTGCACATAACTCTGTCTACCGGCAAGCGTAGGGATGGTATTTGAAAAGTCATATGCACATAACTCTGTCTACCGGCAAGCGTAGGGATGGTATTTGAAAAGTCGTAGGCACTTAACTCTGTCATCCCGGCGAAAGCCGGGATCCAGTGTCGTTAAATCAACTTAAATATCAGCCTCAACCTCATTCCCATGCTCTTCCAGCCAGGAACGACGTGCAGCCGCTTCGCCTTTGCCCATCAACATGGTGAAGCGGTCTTCCGAAACTTTCAGACTCAGCTCGCCAAGTGACACAGGCAGCAAGCGCCGGGTATCGGGATTCATGGTGGTTTCCCATAGCTGTTCTGCGTTCATTTCACCCAGACCCTTGAAGCGCGCGATACTCCATGCGCCGTCTTTCACGCCGTCTTTGCGCAGTTTGTCTTCGATAGCTTCCAATTCGCCGCTGTCGAGTGCATATATTTTTTGCGCGGGCTTTTTCCCGCGCGCGGGTGCATCAACGCGATATAGCGGTGGTCGTGCAATATGAATGTGACCACGTTCTATCAGTTTGGGAAAATGACGGAAGAAGAGGGTGAGCAGTAGTACCTGAATATGTGAGCCATCAACATCGGCATCTGACAGTATGCAGACACGTCCGTAGCGCAGGCCGGATAAATCCGGATCGTCATTTTTTCCGTGCGGGTCGACACCGATTGCGACAGCAATGTCGTGAATCTCGGTATTGGCGAACAGACGGTCGCGCTCGGTTTCCCAGGCATTGAGTACTTTGCCGCGCAGCGGCAGGATGGCCTGAAATTCTTTGTCGCGACCCATCTTGGCGGAGCCGCCAGCGGAATCACCCTCGACCAAAAAGATTTCATTGCGCGTCAGATCGGTGGATTCACAATCAGTGAGCTTGCCGGGTAAAACGGCAACACCCGACGATTTTTTCTTTTCTACTTTTTGTGCCGAACGCAAACGGCTTTGCGCCTGACGTATGACTAGTTCGGCGAGCTTTTTGCCGTAATCAACATGCTGGTTCAGCCACAGCTCTAGCGATGTGCGCGAGTAGCCGCCGACTAGTCGCACCGCATCGCGCGAGTTAAGTCGCTCTTTGATCTGCCCCTGAAATTGCGGATCAAGCACCTTCGCCGACAACACAAAGGAAGCACGCGCAAACACGTCTTCGGGCAATAACTTCACGCCCTTAGGCAGCAGTGAGTGCATTTCAACGAAGCTTTTGACTGCGCCGAACAAACCTTCGCGCAAGCCGGATTCATGGGTACCACCGGCAGGCGTTGGAATCAGGTTCACATAGGATTCACGCACGACGTTGCCATCCTCCGTCCAGGCCACGACCCAGGCCGCACCTTCACCCTCGGCGAAGCCCTCAGCGTCGGGGCTTGCATATTGTTCGCCTTCGAACAGGGGAATCAATGTCTCGCCATTGCCCGTTTGCGACAGGGCTTCAGTCAAATAGCCGCGCAGTCCTTGCTCATACAGCCAGGTTTGCGTGTCGCCAGATTTTTCTTGGGTAAAAGTTACTTTCACGCCGGGCAGCAGTACGGCCTTGGAGCGCAGCAGTCGCTGCAATTCGGCAATCGGAATGATCGGCGAATCGAAATATTTAGGATCCGGCCAGGCCGTCACACGGGTACCGGATTTCTTGTCTTCTTTGCCAGCGGCGCGTGATTTCAATTTCGAGGTGAGATCGCCACCAGAGAAGGCAATCGTGTGTACGCCATTGCCTTTGTCGTCCTTGCGCCAGACTGTGATTTCGAGTTTGGAAGACAGCGCATTGGTGACGGAGACGCCAACGCCGTGCAGACCTCCTGAGAACGCGTATGCGCCGCCCGAACCCTTGTCGAATTTACCGCCTGCGTGCAGACGGGTGAAGACGATTTCGACCGTCGGTACTTTTTCTTCCGGATGGAGCCCGACCGGTATGCCGCGGCCATCGTCTTCGACGCTAACGCTGCCATCTTTGTGCAGGGTAACGAAGATATTCGTGCCATGACCACCGAGCGCTTCGTCGGAGGCATTGTCAATGACCTCCTGAATGATGTGCAGTGGATTCTCGGTCCGGGTGTACATGCCTGGCCGTTGCCGGACCGGTTCGAGTCCTTTCAGGACGCGGATGGATGATTCGCTGTAATCAGATTTTTTACTGGCCATGCGACGAGTGTATGTAGTTAAAAGCGGTGGGCCCGGAGGGGGGTGATATGCGGCTTACCCTCGAAGACAAAGTGGGTGCATTCTAATGAAATTTCCTGCTGAGGGGATTCTGGCTTCAGAAAAGTCTATTTCGACAGCATCTGCATGGCACGTTCCAGGCCATCCATGGTGATCGGGTACATGCGGTCACTCATGAGTTGACGGATGATGGCAATCGACTGCCGGTATTGCCACAGCTGCTCGGGTTCGGGATTGAGCCAAACGTATTTAGGGAACTGCTGGGCAAAGCGCTGTAGCCAGACCGCGCCGGCTTCTTCATTGTGATATTCAACAGAGCCGCCGGGTTGAACGATTTCGTAGGGGCTCATGGTGGCGTCGCCGACGAAGATGACTTTGGTATCTGGCGGATACTTGCGCAGCACATCCCAGCTGGCAAAACGCTCGGCATGCCGGCGGCGGTTATTTTTCCACAGTGTCTCGTAGAGGCAGTTGTGAAAATAGAAGAATTCCATGTTCTTGAATTCAGTTTTCGCTGCGGAGAACAATTCCTCGACGCGCGCGATATGGTCATCCATGGTGCCGCCCACATCCATGAGCATCAGTACCTTGACCTTGTTTTTTCGTTCGGGCTGCATTTTGATATCCAGCCAGCCGGCGTTGTTGGCAGTGGCACGGATGGTGTCATCAAGCGCCAGCTCATCCTGTGCGCCTTCGCGTGCGAATTTACGCAGACGACGCAACGCGACCTTGATGTTGCGGGTGCCCAGTTCGCGTTCGCTGTCGTAGTCGCGATAGGTGCGTGCCTCCCAGACCTTCACGGCGCTGCGATTGCCGCCTTCGCCGCCGATGCGTATGCCTTCGGGATTTTGTCCGCCGTTGCCGAAGGGTGAGGTGCCACCCGTGCCTATCCATTTGTTGCCGCCTTCGTGACGACCTTTTTGTTCTTCGAGCAGCTCTTTAAGTCGGTCCATCAGCTTGTCGTAGCCGAATTTTTCGAGGGCCGCTTTTTGTTCCGGTGTGAGTTCGCGTTCTAGGCGCTTCATTAGCCAGTCGAGTGGGATCTCGGGGTTTTTTTCAAACAGAGTTTCGATGCCGTGAAAGTAGGCACCAAAAGCTTTATCGAATTTATCGAAATTAGCTTCATCTTTGACCAGCGTGATGCGCGACAGGTAATAGAAATCATCCAGCGAGGGCGCGATAACCTGCTTTTCCAGTGCTTCGAGCAGCACCAGAAATTCCTTGATTGATACCGGGATTTTCGCGCTCTTGAGCGTGAAAAAAAAGTCGATCAGCATGAGGTGATTTAGCGGTTATTGCGCGACATGAAAACCAGTCGCTCAAAGAGATGCACATCCTGCTCATTTTTAAGCAAGGCCCCATGCAGCGGCGGCACGATGGCTTTCTGATCCTGGCTGCGCAAGGCCTCGGGTGGTATGTCTTCGGCCAGCAGCAGCTTGAGCCAGTCCAGTAACTCGGAGGTGGACGGCTTTTTCTTCAGGCCGGGTACTTCACGCAGTTGATAGAAGGTTTCGAGTGCCTGTGCCAGCAGATCTTTTTTCAGTGTAGGGAAATGCACATCAACGATCTGCTGCATCGTTTCTGCATCAGGGAATTTGATGTAGTGAAAGAAGCATCGACGCAGGAAAGCATCCGGCAGCTCTTTTTCATTGTTTGACGTAATAATTACCAGCGGTCGGTGCTTGGCGCGCACCATTTCGCGGGTTTCGTAGACATAGAACTCCATACGGTCGATCTCGCGCAGCAAATCGTTCGGGAACTCGATGTCGGCCTTGTCGATTTCGTCAATCAGCAGCACAACGGGCTCATCCGAGCTGAATGCCTGCCAGAGCACGCCGCGTACGATGTAGTTCTGAATATCCCGCACCCGCTCGTCGCCAAGCTGGGAATCGCGCAATCGCGAGACGGCGTCATATTCATATAGGCCTTGTTGGGCCTTGGTGGTGGATTTGATGTGCCATTGCAAAAGTGGCATCTTTAGTGCCGCCGCCACTTCCTCGGCCAGCATGGTCTTGCCAGTACCGGGTTCACCCTTGATGAGCAGGGGACGTTGCAGGGTCAGGGCGGCATTGACCGCGAGTTTGAGGTCGCTGGTGGCGACGTATTGCTCTGAACCTTCAAAGCGTAGGGGTTTGTTCATTGTACTGATCAGTCATAGAAAATAAGGTCGAGTATAAACGACTGAAAGTGCGAAGGTCGTTCACGCTAGTCGATTAATGTGGGTCAATATTAGACTCGTCCGCCATGAATCGGTTAGAATTGCGTGCGTTTTTTAGTGACGGGCCGGCAATATTTCTTGTACAAATGCTGTCTGTTTCCGTCCGCACCAGTTTCGTTTTTGAATAACCCCACCCCGCTATCATGAAAAAACTTTTTGTTCTTATTGCGCTGGCCTCGCTCGCTCAGGTGTCGGCAGCTGCTGATGTCAAAGGCGATGTCGCTGCGGCCAAAAACAAGGTGGCTATGTGTATCGGCTGCCATGGCATCCCTGGCTACAAAGCCTCTTTCCCCGAGGTCTATCGTGTGCCCATGTTGGGCGGTCAGTCTGAGAAGTACATTGCTGCCGCACTGACTGCTTATAAAAAAGGTGAGCGCAAGCATCCGTCGATGGTAGGCATTGCTGCCGGTCTGTCCGATCAGGACATCGCCGATGTTGCCGCCTATTACGCCCAGCAGAAATAAACGGAGCCATTCATGAAAAAGCTATTTGCATTCCTGGCCTTGGCGCTGTCGATGAACGCGTTTGCGGGCAATGTCGAAGCGGGCAAGGCCGCCGCACAAAAATATAATTGCGCTTCCTGTCACGGCGCGGATTACAACAGTCCTATCGATCCTAGCTATCCAAAGCTCGCGGGTCAGCACGCTGACTACATCGAGCATGCCCTCGTTGCTTATCAGCGTGGCGCCAGTGGCGGTAATGGTCGCGCCAACGCGATCATGGGCGGTATGGCCAAGCCGCTGTCGAAAAAAGAGATCAGCGACATCGCAGCCTATCTTGCCAGCTTGCCGGGTTCGTTGGTAGTACGTAAGTAAGCTGTTTTTAGATCGTAAAAAAGCCGCGCACTGCGCGGCTTTTTTATTGGCTGGCGCGTTGACGTATGCAGTGAATGTAGGCCTCACCATCGGGTGGTGTGCCGTTGCGTTGCGAGGACCACAGCATTTCACCCAGACATTCCATGATCAGATGATGGGCATCATGCACTGAGCCCAGCCGTTTGATCAGCGCTTCGCACGCATCGCGTATACCCGGCGGTTGATCCACCGAGATCTGTTCGTGGATTGACAGGTGCATGGACAGATGCAGAAAGGGATTGCTGCGTCCCTGATCAACGCTGTAGTCCTTCTCCAGAGCACGCTCGGTGTCAGCTAGATCGCTTTCGTATTCGGGATGCTGACGTATCCAGTCGCTTGCAATCGCTTCTAGCGGAGTGAGTACTTCACCCTGCGTGGATTTTTTCCAGGTGGTGCAGAAGAATTGACGGACTTCGTCTTTGCTGGGGTTGAACATGCTTTGAGTATTGGATTGAAGAGGGTGGATTGGGTGCGGATTTAGTGCAGTAGCTTGTGTGTTTTAGTTGAGTAACGATGTAAACAACGACGCTGGATCCCGGCCTGCGCCGGGATGACGGTGGTATTTTTACGGTCGCCTCAATAATTACCGTCATCCCGGCGCAGGCCGGGATCCAGTGTCGTTCGTGGTTCAACTGATGACTTTAACAACGGGAAATACGATACTACTCAAACCGCTTTCTCCGGTCGGTGTGTTTTTGATTTGAACTCGCACAAATCTGCAATCAAACAATTCCAGCACTGCGGGCTGCGTGCAATACAGGTATAGCGGCCATGCAGTATCAACCAATGATGCGCGTCCATCAGGTACTCGGGTGGCACGAATTTCATAAGTTTTTGCTCAACGATGTCGACATTCTTGCCGGGTGCAATACCCGTACGGTTGGAGACGCGGAAGATATGCGTATCAACGGCCATCGCCGGCACGCCGAATGCGGTATTGAGCACAACATTCGCCGTCTTGCGACCCACGCCGGGCAGGGCTTGCAGGGCTTCGCGATCACGCGGCACTTCGCCGCCATGCTGCTCGAGGAGAATGCGGCAGGTTTCGATCACATTTTTAGCTTTGTTGCGATACAAGCCGATCGTTTGCACATACGGGATCAGACCTTCGACACCCAGCGCATAAATGGCCGCCGGTGTGCTCGCCACCGGATAAAGCTGTCGCGTTGCCTTGTTGACTGAAACGTCAGTCGCTTGTGCCGACAGGATTACGGCGATCAGCAACTCGAAAGGTGTGGTGTATTCCAGCTCGGTCGTGGGATGCGGATTTGCTGCTTTGAGTCTTGCGAAAATCTCGCGGCGTTTTTCAGGGTTCATGACTTCTCCCCGGGAGATGCCTCTTTTTGTTGGCGCGCTCTTTCCAGTGCTGCTTGAATGATGGCGCGCTTGCGCTCTTTTTCAGCGAGTGCTTCGGGATTTTGTGCAGATTCCTGCTCGACTTCGCGTAATTTGGCGGCTGCTTTAGCCGCCAGTCGCGCATCGTTCTCGGCTTTTTCGCGGATCAGTCGTTCATTGCGAAGGTGAAAGCGTTCACGCGCTGCATCTGCTGCGGACGATGACCACGCATCCCATCCTGTTTTATCCGGAGTTACCGAGACCATCGCAATGCAATCGACAGGGCAGGGGGCAACACAGAGATCGCAGCCGGTGCAGAGCTCCGGTATCACGGTGTGCATTTGTTTTGCTGCGCCGACGATCGCATCGACCGGGCACGCCTGTATGCACAGCGTGCATCCTATGCACGCGGGTTCGTCGATCACGGCGACCGGACGTTCGCGCTCCGCGCCATGGACAGGGTTGAGGGCTATGACAGGTTTGCCCAGTGCTGCTGCCAGACGCGCGATACCTTGCGCACCACCGGGAGGGCACTGGTTGTAACTCGCCTCGCCGCTGGCCATGGCTTCAGCATAGGGACGGCAGGCGGGATAGCCGCATTTCGTGCATTGCGTCTGCGGTAGCAGGTCTTCAAGACGATCAGCGAGGGTGGGTGAGCGATCTGACATAGACCACCATTATCCGGTATTTGCGATCCGCGTCACGGCCATGAAAAAAGCCGCCCAAGGGCGGCTGATCTGAGACGCTGCCGTGTCAGGCATGCGCGCGGATGAATTCACCGATGCGGGGCGCAATCATTTCGCGCCAGCGACGACCGGAGAAGATGCCGTAGTGACCGCACTTCGGTGCTTCGAAATGCTGCTTCATGTTCTCAGGAATGCCGGAGCACAGGTCTTGCGCCGCCTGTGTCTGGCCCGAACCGGAAATATCATCGAGCTCGCCTTCGATAGTAAACAAGGCTACCGACTTGATGTCCTGCGGTCTGACCAGCTTGCCCTCGACTTCCCAAGTGCCCAGAGGCAGCGCGTGATCCTGAAAGACAGTCTTGATCGTTTCAAGATAGTACTCGGCGGGCATGTCGAGTACGGCGTTGTATTCATCGTAGAACTTGCGATGCTCTGCTGCCGATTCGTTGTCGCCTTCGCGCAGATGCAGATAGAACTCCCAGTGACTTTGCGCGTGACGGCGTGGATTCATGGCGACGAAGCCGGCATGCTGCAGGAAGCCGGGATAGACGCGACGGCCATAGCCAGGGTAATTCGGCGGCACGCTGTAGATCACATTGTTTTCGAACCAGGCGTAGGGTTTGTTCATCGCCAGATCGTTGACTTCGGTCGGCGATTTGCGTGAGTCAATAGGACCGCCCATCATTACCATGGTCTTGGGGAGCGCGGTGTCGCCAGCAGTAGCCATCAGCGAGATGGCCGCCAGCACGGGCACGGTGGGCTGACAGACCGAGACGACGTTCAGGTTCGGCCCAAGGAAGCGGATGAATTCCTGTACGTAGTAGATGTAATCATGCAGATGGAACGCGCCTTTTTCCATGGGAACCATGCGCGCATCGACCCAGTCAGTGATGTAGACATCATGGTCAGGCAGCAGGGTGTTGACTGTGTCCCGTAACAAGGTCGAGTGATGGCCGGAGAGTGGCGCCACCAGCAATATCTTGGGTTGAATCAGCTGTTCGGGCGTAAGGAAATGGGCGTCCTTGCGGAAGTGCAGTAATTTGCAGAAGGGCTTTTCTACGACCGTGTCTTCAATGATTGCGGTACGTGTTTCGGCTACTACGGTGTGCGTGATGCCAAAGGCGGGCTTTTCATAATCTTTGCCCAAGCGGAACATTAGCTCATAGCCTGCGGCGATCCGCTGGGCAAACGGCGTATGCGCAAAAGGCGAGACGGGGTTCGTAAACAGCTTTGACGATGCCTCAGCCCACTGTATCAGCGGACTAAGCAAGGTACGATTCATTTCATGAAGTTGATAGAGCATGATTACCCCTCATTCAAGACGCCCAAATTGTGTCCCCAATTCCATATTTCTGCAATGCAGCAAACACAATAAGCAGAAATTTGCGGATATCAAAGGGCGCTTATCGCCCAACTATCCAAAATGGCTAGAAAGCCTTTAAAACACTCATCTTTGTGGCGCGTAAGCAACTTATTTCTTCAATGTAACACAGCTTTTGCGGGGTGTTTTTACCGGTTTGTTATTCGTTAAGTTGCCTTTAAGGTAATTTTTCAGCAGAGAAAAGCATCATTTGCTGGAAAAAATCCCCCAAGTTACCTGATTGATTGGACAGCAAATTGTTCGGATCGCGCCCGGAGAGTGCGCGGGTAACAAGGGATGTCAAGCCTTGCTGTCTTGCTGAGGAATGCCTTGGATCATGAGAAAGTGACAAGGACTGCATGATAAAATCTTGCCCTATGTTTTCTCGCCTGATCTCCCGCAAAGCGCTGTCCTGCTGGTTAGTCGCAGCCCTGCTATTGCAATCGCTGATGCCAGCAATTGCGGGCGTGCGTTCCGGTGATGGCAAGCGCTGGATTGAGGTTTGCGTCACCTCGGGCGTCAAGTGGGTGCAGATGTCCGATGCCAGCGAGCCCGAGTTCTCGCATACCGCGGCGGATCATTGTGTATTGTGTGCCGCCACCGGCTCCGCCCCTGAATTCGATGTACGTACTTACCTGTCGGATGCAGCGACTGACAGTCTTTCCCTACGGCGCGATCGCACACCGGTCCTGACCTTCTCCGCTTTCCAGCGACAATCCCGCGC
>JAIXYM010000138.1 GCA_027490255.1 Oxalobacteraceae bacterium
AAGGTCGTATCCCCCCAACCAGTCACCACGTAATCTGCCAATGCAATGATGCGCTGGTCATTTGTCTCATGCGAGACTTCCGGGCCGCCCAGCACGATGGTGATCTCCGGTGCGACGCGCTTCAACAGTGCCACGATATGCGTGAGCTCATCGACATTCCAGATATAGACACCAAAACCGATCAGACTCGGCTGGAGTGCGAGCAGCTTTTCCACGACATCCGCAGCGCGTACGCCGATCACAAATTCCTGTATCTGTGTTTTCGGCTGCAATTCGCCCATATTTGCGAGCAGATAGCGTAGTCCGAGGGAGGTATGAGAATAGCGCGCATTCAGCGTGCTCAAAACAATACTCATGTGCGCTGCTCTGCTTCTTGTAATTGGCGCCACATCACTTTGCCTGTTGCGGACTTCGGTAATGCATCGACGAATGCTACCAAGCGCGGCACCTTGTAAGCTGCCATCTGTTCACGCGACCACTGGATGAGGTCTTCCGCTGTCAGGTTCGCGCCGTCTTTCAGGACGACGACGACCTTGACCGTCTCACCGCGATAATCGTCTTTGGCCGCGATGATGCAGCATTCGCGGATAGACGGATGGCGGTACATCATGGCCTCAACCTCGGCAGGCCAGACTTTGTAACCACTGGCATTGATCATGCGTTTGAGGCGATCTGTAAAAAAGAAAAAGCCTTCGTCATCCACATAGCCCAGATCACCCGAACGAAAAAAAGATTTGCCATCGATCTCAACGAAGGCCTCGCGCGTTTTTTCTTCGTCGCCCCAGTAGCCCTGAAAAATCTGCGGGCCATGCATGATGATTTCACCCACTTCATTGGGCGGTAGTGTGGCGTGGGTATGCGGATCAATCACGCGGGAATCAACAGAAAATATCGGTATGCCCAGGCATTGCTGCTTGAGATTCTGGATAGGGTTGGAGTGCGTAGTGGCGATCGTTTCGGACAAACCATAGCCTTCCATGTAACGAAGGCCGGTGAGATCGAGCAATTTTTGTGCAATGGCTGCGGGCATCGCCGCGCCACCACCCGACACACGCTTCAAGCTGCTGATGTCATAGTCCCCAAGCTTCGGGTTGGAGAGGAAGTCGATCATCATCGTCGGAATGCTCGTCCAGCTGGTGATCCGATAACGCGTAATCCAGCGGCCGGCAAGATCACGATCCCAGCGCGGCATGATGATCAGGGTGGCACTCATATAGATAGCGGCGTTCATGCTCATTTGCATGCCCGTCACATGAAACATGGGCAAACATGCGAGTACCTTGTGATCCGGCGACCCGCCTGACCATAGCGCTGCACTAACTACTGGGAACATCATATTGCTGTGTGTGTGCATACAACCTTTAGGCCGACCGGTCGTGCCGGAGGTGTAGGGCATGCACGCCAGATCATCGGGCCCTGCCTGATGCGATACTGGTTGCTTCGCTGCTGCGATTGCCTGACCCCATGGTGTCAACGTCGGATCAGTCGCAGACAGATTGGCATTCCGTACCCAGTCAGGCATAGGATCATCACTGTCGCCGATGTAATCCGCATAACGAGCGATGATTGCGTGTTCGAGTATGCCCTCAGCTCGCAGCGGCTTCAGCTGAGGAATCAGCTCCTGCGCAGACAGCGCGACCCGCGCGCCACTGTCTTCGACGGTGTGACGCAACTCTTCCGTCAGTAGCATGGGATTTACGGGTACCACGACCGCATCAGCGCGCAAGATGGCATAAAACCCGATGACGAACTGTGGGCAATTCTGCATATGCAGAAGCACCCGGTCGCCTCTGGCAATGCCGCACACTTGCTGCAGATAGCCCGCCAGCGCATCGACTTCCTCTTGCAGCTGACGATAGCTGATTTCACGACCATAAAAAATCAGCGCTGCTTTATCCGGATATCGACGCGCAGAAATGTCGAGGTTTAGATAGACGCTGGTTTCTGGCGGGTTGAGCTCATGAGGCAATCCTGCAGGCCAATGAGCATAGTGAGCGGTATTCATTCTGGGGCACACTCGTAGACGGGTCACGGATTATAGGAGTCTGCCAGTCAATTCCCGGGAAAGCCGGGTAAGCGCGGGCTTTTTTTGCGAGAAACCGTTTTTTAAATGGCAACCTCATGGTCAGCCGGAATTGTTTTTGCTGTGCCGCACAAAAAATACTTGACAGCAGATTGAAAGCTTGTAAAATCGGGCTTGTTGCGGCGCACAAAGCGTGATTGCCGACCAAAATTCACCCAAACAACAAGGAGAAACGCCATGTTTTCTACCGCTGACCAGTTTTCCAATGCCACCAAAGCATCCATCGATGCACAAATTGCTGCAATGAACGATTTCGCGAACAAGACTCTGCACAGCATGGCTGAGCTGGTTGAACTGAATATCGCCACCGCAAAAGCTTCGCTGGAGCACAGCTCTGCTGCCGCGCAACAAATTCTTTCGGCAAAAGACCCTCAGGAAATGCTCACCCTGACATCGTCACAAGCGCAACCTAACGCCGAAAAAGTACTTGCCTACGGCCGCCATGTCGCCGGCATTGCAACGCGCGCGCAAGCTGAATTCACCAAAGTCACCGAAGCTCGCATCAGCGAAACTTCGCGTCAGGTGAACAAACTGATCGACGATTTGTCGAAAGCAGCGCCAGCCGGCACCGAAAACGCAGTCTCCATGCTCAAAGCCAGCGTTGCGAATGCAAATGCCACTTACGAGCAGATCGTTAAGGTTGGCAAACATGCAGCCGAGACGCTTGAAGAGAGCATGAACGAAGCAAGCAAGCATTTCGTACCAGCTGCTGAAAAGCCTGCTCGCACGAAGAAGCAGTAAAAGATCGTAGTAGTCATCGAAAGATCAGCATGGGCCGCGTTCAGCGGCCCATGCTATTTGTGGCGCGCGCAAATCGAGAGGGCTACTGCTTCGGCCACACGAATGCCATCGATCGCCGCTGACATGATCCCACCGGCATAGCCCGCGCCTTCACCCGCCGGATAGAGACCAACGGTATTGATGCTCTGAAAATTATCATCCCGGCGTATACGCACTGGCGATGAAGTACGGGTCTCGACACCGGTGAGTACCGCATCAGGCATGGCGAAGCCCCGAATCTGTTTATCAAATGCGGGCAAGGCTTCACGAATGGCTTCAATCGCATACGCTGGCAATACCGGATCAAGGCTGCCCAATTTGACGCCGGGTTGGTAGGAAGGCGTTACGGAACCCCACGTCGTTGACGGACGCGCGGCAATAAAATCACCCACCAGCTGGCCAGGCGCATCGTAATCTGCGCCCCCTACCTCGAAAGCACGCGACTCGATCGCCCTCTGAAAATCAATCCCCGCCAGCGGTCCGCCCGGATAATCCGCCGGAGTGATTCCCACGACGATGCCGGCATTCGCATTGCGTTCATTACGAGAGTACTGACTCATCCCGTTGGTGACCACCCGACCCGGTTCAGATGCTGCAGCAATCACGGTGCCGCCGGGGCACATGCAAAAGCTATAGACCGAACGTCCGTTACTCGCATGATGAACCAGCTTGTAGTCTGCAGCGCCAAGAATGGGATTGCCGGCATTTACGCCAAAACGCGCCCGATCAATCAACGACTGCGGGTGTTCGATTCGAAAGCCGATGGAGAAAGGCTTGGCTTCTACATAAACGCCCGCCTCATGCACCATCTGGAACGTGTCACGCGCGCTATGACCAATCGCGAGCACGACATGATCTGCCTCAATTTGTTCGCCGGTCGACAAATGCAGCCCGCGCACTTTACCGTCAAAAATCTCCAGGCCATCGACCTTCTGCTCGAAACGGAACTCACCACCCAAGGCAATAATACTTGCGCGCATCTGTTCAATCATTTTGACCAAACGGAAAGTGCCGATGTGGGGCTTGCTGACGTAAAGAATTTCGGAAGGTGCATCTGCCTTGACGAATTCCTCCAATACCTTGCGGCCGTAGTGCCGCGGATCACTGACCTGGGTCCATAACTTACCGTCAGAGAAAGTACCGGCACCCCCTTCGCCGAATTGGACGTTGGATTCCGGATGCAGTTCGCGCTTGCGCCACAGACCAAACGTATCTTTGGTTCGCTCCCTCACCGGCTTGCCGCGCTCAATGATGATCGGCCTGAACCCTGATTGCGCAAGAATGAGCGCCGCAAACAATCCGCAAGGTCCGAAGCCAATCACCACCGGACGCAAACTCGCTCGAGCAGGTGCCTGAGCAACGAATTGGTAACTCAAGTCAGGCGTAGGTCCCAGTTTGGGCAAGCGGCGCGACAGCAGCGAAGGCTCATCATCGACTTCAACGTCGACGGTGTACACGAGTTGGATGGCCGATTTTTTTCGCGCATCAAAGGCACGGCGAAAGATATGCAGGCCGCGCAGATGATCGGCAGCAATGCCGAGTCGGTCGAGCACGGCTTCTTTCAATGCCTGCTCGGGATGATCAAGCGGGAGATGTACGTCGGTGAGTCGCAACATAAACGCAGGCCCGGTGGATAGTGGGCAGAACCGGCGATGCAAGCTCATCGCCGTGCGGCCAGAAGGCCACCATTTTACCCAAAGCTTCCTGTCCTGACCTGCGCAGTGCTTACTGGCGAGGGCTGCGAGCACCGCCTGGGGCGCCGTCTGGGGTACCTGAGTCATACACCCCTTCCGGCTTACCGGTTCCACCGCCCGCGCCAGATTCACCGGACGCCCCTGAAGATGCCGGTGATCCTGATGACTCCGATTGACCCGAACCACTTTTACCTTCGCTGGTTGGTTTGAGATTTTTGCGAGTATCGTTGGCCATTTGCTGATGGGTTTCAACCGTAGCGATGATTTTGTTGGCATAGCTTTTCAAGTCAACATCTTCTGCCTTGCTGTTGATGCGTTCAAGCAGTCGGTGTGTGTCCTTCAAAGCGCGCGTGCTCTCATGGTTCATGTACTGGCGGTCGAATTTTTCCCCCGAGAGCGCTGCCAATTTTTTCTCGACTGATTGCTGCTGACGATCTACCTCGACCGGTAAACCCACCCCCTTGGACTGGGCCAGCTGTTTCAGCTCATCCTGCGCTTTCATGTGATCATCAAGCATTTTTTTGGCAAAGCTTTTGACTTCATTGCTTTGGGCTTTTTCCTGTGCAAGCTTGCCCAGAGCGATTTCGGAGAGATAGACCTGAGCGAGTTGCTTCAGCATGCGCTCATCGGATTGATTCAATTTGGCCTGCGAAACACCGGATGAAGTTTCCTTGCTTTGTGACGCAGAAGGTTTGTTCCCTTTCTCCTGGGGATGCACGGTCAGTGAATTCGTCAGAAGTGCGGTACTGACCAATCCGAAGAAAATTCCGGCGACACCGGACTTGATGTTTTGCATGGGCATAGATTTCTCCTTGCTATTGATGGAAGAATATTGCACCGCAAGTCCTATGCCATGGACGGACGCCAAGGCACATGCGCATCCCGGAATAGCGCGAGTAGAAAAAATTACCGCTTATGAGGAAAAAATGTCCCCTACGCGATCATTGCACTTGCCAATGTGAACGCATTCCTTGTGTCACCCGGTCATCGCAAGCTATCATCGCGCACTTATCTCGACAGCAATCTTCGTACACGCTATCTACAACACAAAATGAACTGTGACCATCACCCACGCATGTACCTCACCCCATGAAATCAGGCAGCCCATCTTCACCATCGGAACCCCTACTTGCAGATACGCACATTCGTGTCAGGCACTCGGCCATTCATGGCAATGGCGTATTCGCGACACGGAAAATTCCCGTTGGTGCTCGCATCATTGAGTACATGGGAAAACGCATTACCGAAGCGCAGGCCGAGAAGCGTTTCGGACTCGATCCGGACAATCCTCATCACACGTTTTTTTTCAGCCTGGAGAGTGGAAAATTAATTGATGGCGGCGATCAAGGCAATGATGCGCGCTGGATCAACCACGCATGCGAGCCGAATTGCGAAGCGCAGGAAAAAAAAGGGCGGGTCTACATTCACGCACTGCGTGATATCTCTCGCGGCGAAGAACTTTTTTACGATTACGGACTGGTGATTGAAGAAAAAATGAGCAAGGCGCTCAAGGAGGCGTATGCATGCCGATGTGGCGCAGCCGAATGCCGCGGAACCATGCTGGCCCCCAAGAAAAAAACATCTGCGAAAAAGTCCGCAAAGAAGGCCACAGAGAAGAAAGCTTGAATGCGCCGGCGTTCAGCAGGCGCTGAAAAATCTACCAGCGCCCCGAATCTTCGCGCGCCAAATCCAGAAACTCTGTGCGCATGGCGAGGTTAGGTTGCAATTCGCCCAACATTGCCGACGTGACGGTCTCTTCACCTGCCGTGCGTATGCCGCGACTTTCCATGCACAGGTGCCGGCAACGTACGACGACACCCACCGCCTTGGGTTCCAAGGTTTCCATAAGGGCGTTTGCGATTTGTATGGTCATACGCTCCTGCACCTGCAGGCGGCGTGAAAAGCATTCGACCAGACGCGTCAGCTTTGATAGGCCGACGATTTTTCCGTTCGGCATATAGCCCACGGTTGCTTTGCCAAAAAACGGGGCGAGGTGATGCTCGCAATGGCTGTAGACAGGAATGTTGCGAACGACGATAAGTTCGTTGTATTCCTCGGCACCATCTTCGAAGGTTTTCAGCACATCGGCTGGTTCTTGACGATATCCGGCTGTCCACGCCATCCAGGCTTTAGCCACACGCGCCGGGGTTTCCAGCAGGCCCGGCCGATCCGGATCTTCCCCTATGCTGGCGAGGAAACGGCGCCAGTCATGTTCGGTAAAATGTTCGGACATGCAATTCTTTCAAAAAATAACGGGATTCGCTGCGCGACCAAAAAGATAAGATCTCATGGCAATGCCGCGCCTCAATGGACGCGCCATCGTACCCGAATTTGGAAATTCTTTTTGGCACCGGTCTGAAGCGGCTTCAATGAGCGTCATGAGTTATCCTTTACATTCTGGTTTATTCCTTGGGAAGCGCTGAGTAAAAGCCTGGAAATTTTTGTGATCTATAGAAATGGTTTCCCGCCCCCGAGTTCCCGAGTTCCAACGTCACACAGCCGGGTTGGGTCGCACAAAAAGGTGAATTTACGCAGGGTCTCCCTGAATCTGGCAATTATCTGAATCTTCTAAATAGAGGCGCATCCCCATGCAATTCAAAAAAAATCTGTCTTCATTTTCCGGTTTGACTCTGGTACTTGTAGCGCTTTGCGCACCCACCACGGTAATGGCAGCACCTTTTGCCTACGTCCCGAACGAGAAATCGGGCACTTTGTCGGTGATCGATACAGAGAACGATACGGTGGTGGCTGAAATCAAAGCAGGCGACAAGCCACGCGGCTTGGCAGTGTCTTTGGATGGCAAAACGCTGTATGTCAGCGATCAGCCTCACAATGCGCTGCTTAAAATCAATCTGGAAGACCGATCGATTTTGGGCAGCATTGATCTGGGCGAATCACCAGAAGGGGTGTCAATTTCTCCTGACGGCAAGTGGGTTGCGGCCGCTTCGGAGATCAGTAACTCGGTGAATTTCATTTCGACAGCTACGGGTCGCAAAATGTTTGCCGTAAAAACCAAAGGGAAAAATCCCGAGCATGCGGTGTTCAGCCCCGACGGCAAACTGATGTTTGTCTCAGCCGAAGAAGCCGATAGCGTTGATGTAATCGATGTGCGCAAACGCAAACAAATCGGCTCGGTGAAGGTAGGTGATCGCCCACGTGGCATTGCGTTTCGTCCCGATGGCAAAGTGGCTTATGTCGCTTCGGAGATTGCCAGCATGGTCTATGCAATCGATGTTGCCAGCCGCAAGGTCATCAAACAAATCAAAGCGGGCAATTTCTCCAACGGTGTCGCTATGGCACCCGATGGCAAGCGCGTTTACATATCAAATGGCAAAGACGCCACTGTCTCGGCCATCGATACGTCAGACAATACCGTGCTTGCCACCATTCCCGTCGGCAAGCGTCCTTGGAATATGGCAATTACGCCCGATGGGAAGAAGTTGTACGTCGCGAATGGCCGCTCTAACTCCGTGACCGTGATCGATACCGAACAGTTGACCCCTTCGGGCGAGATCAACGTGGGTGAAATGCCTTGGGGCGTCGTCATTCGGTGATCGATTTTTATATTTAATCAAAAAACCTGCACGCGAATTCCGCACGTAGGCTTTTTGTAGTCAGAATTACTAGGGCTTTGAGACATTGTTGAGACTTGATGCACAAGTTTGACGCACTAGGGCCATTGGTGAAAAAAATTCACTTGTGGCTTGATAAGCGCAAACTCTATATTCCAGAGCCACAAAGAGTATCAATGCGGAACTTTCAAACTTCTGTTGTTAAAACATAAATGAAAGTTTTGCTTGGGTTATGTGGTTCATTACTAAGTCAACAGAAAACCAATCGGAGATTAAACTTGGCTACATCCAACGTATTTGTGAAGAGCGTTCTGGCATCGGCGATGCTTGTTGCGTTTTCCGCATCCAGCTTTGCAAAAGACGAGAATCTGGAAAAGATCTCGGCAATGAAAAACACTGACACAGCAATCGATATTCCTACCGTTCCTCAGAGCGGCAAGAATGTTGAGCAGCTCAAGGCCAACCTGAAAAAGATCAAGCTGCCAGAAGGCTTCAAGATCGAACTGTACGCCGTCGTTCCTGACGCGCGTTACATGGCGGTTGCTCCTTCGACCAACATGCTGTTCGTCGGCACACGCAAGACAACCGTTTGGGCTGTTACCGATCGTAACGGCGACATGACCGCTGATGAAGTCAAGCCATTCGCTCCTTCGATCAAGTTCAAGAACCCTAACGGCGTTTGCTGGACAAAAGACGGCTTCCTGATCGTTACTGAATCGAACCGCGTTCTGAACTTCCCAGCTGCCGAATACTTCTACGAAGGTCCGGACGTTGCAGTTATCACCGCTGTTCAAGAAGGCGGCCTGATTCCTGTTGAAGAGCAGTCATACAACCACACCGGCCGCGTATGCCGCGTTGCTGATGACGGCAAACTGTATGTGACCTTGGGTCAGCCATACAACGTGCAGCCAAAAGACAAGATCGACCTGTACAACAAGGTCGGTATTGGTGGCGTTATCCGTTTGAACCCATTCGATGGTTCCGGCAAAGAAGTTTACGCGATGGGCATGCGTAACCCAGCTGGTATCGACATCAACCCGAAAGACAAGACTATCTGGACGACTGACAACCAGGTTGACGGTCTGGGTGACGACGT
Organism: Oxalobacteraceae bacterium; assembly: GCA_027490255.1. Lineage (GTDB taxonomy): Bacteria > Pseudomonadota > Gammaproteobacteria > Burkholderiales > Burkholderiaceae_D > Pernthalerella. Next base: position 9,226 of record JAIXYM010000138.1, read on the forward strand.
TCCTCCAGGCGAACTGAACCGTATCACCAAGGCAGGCCAGCACTTCGGCTTCCCTTACTGGAACGGCAAGTTCAAAGTTGCTGGCTCGCCTGCAGCGCCTGAACTGAAAGACATGAAAGAGCCAGCTGGCGCGATCTTCCCGCAAGTGGAGTTCCCTGCACACCAGGCTCAGCTGGGCATGTCCTTCTACACCGGCAGTTCTTTCCCCAAGAAGTATCAGGGCGGTATTTTCGTGGCTTCGCACGGTTCCTGGAACCGTACCGAGCCTAGCGGCTACCTCGTCAACTTCGTTCCTCTGAACGCTGACGGTACTGCTGGCAAAGCGGAAATCTTCGCTGAAGGCTTCCTGGACAAGACAACCAAGCGCGCTATCGGCCGCCCAGTTGACGTTGCCAATCTGCCTGACGGTTCTATCCTCGTGTCTGACGACTACGCTGGTGCGCTCTATCGCATCTCGTACTCGGCAAACTAAGAGAGCACCGAACGCGACAGGGCCACAAGTCCTGTCGTTGTAATGCAAATCGCCTGCCCCGGTTCAACGTGGCAGGCGATTTTGTTTTAGCCTATCGCACCATCCTCATCACCCATTTACTCAGATTTACATCATGAAATCAGCCGCACTATTGACTACGTTGCTGGCCTTGGCCAGTGTTTCCTTACCTGCTGCCGCCGACATGAAAGCCGGCGAAAAAGCCGCTCAAAGCTGCCTTATGTGCCATGGCGAAAATGGCATCTCGACAATGCCCGGCACACCTTCACTAGCAGGCCAGCCGGAAGTTTATCTTGCAAGCCAATTGAAACAGTTTCGCAATGGCAAACGTCACAATGAGGTAATGAATGTGATTGCCAAACCTCTTTCAGATGCGGATATTGACAACATTTCAGCCTGGTTCGCGCAATTTGAAATCGAATTAAAAAAGAAGTAGTTCAGCATATTCATGCCAAAAAATATCGCCGGCGTATGCCGGCTTTTTTTATTCGCTGATCGACGACTCAAAGCTTATCGGTGTGCATTGCTTTGAGAATCGCTTCGATCGCGGGATGCTTGATTTTCCTCTCGTTAGAGATCGCATAAATTTGCTCAGTAACCTCGGACATGGGACCCACAGGTACTACACCGAATTGTTCGTAAACATCGGCAGCGAGCACTGAGGGTGCCGGGAACATGCCACGACCCACCCGCCCAAACGTATGCAAGAGTGCGTTGTCGTCGAACTCACTAATCACATCAGGACGTAGATCGTGACTTTCGAACCATTGATCAATGCGGGCACGTATCGCGTTATTGCGCGTCGGTAGCAGCAAAGGCGCACCCATTAGACTGCCTGGAAATCCAGCGGTGTACTTTTCTGCCAGCGCCGGTATTCCAAACAAACTGGTTTGTGTTTCCACCAGCAAGTGGCTGAACACGCGCAAGGATGAACCAGGCGGCACCGGCCTATCCGTCAGCATGACATCAAGTTTGTGCACTGACAGCTTTCCAAGAAGGGACTCGAACTGCTCTTCATAGCAAACCAGCCTTACACGCTGAGGCAAGGCGAGCGCGGCCTCCAGCATTCGGGAAGCGATGAGCTTGGGCAGGGAATCGGAAATGCCCACGATTAGTCGCATGACAGGCTCGACGTCGGTGGCGCTCAAGGCATCTTGTAGTTGCTCGCCCAAAAGAAAGATCTGGTCAGCGTACCGCAAGGCTATATTTCCGGCCTCCGTGAGAACAAGTCGTCGTCCCTGGGGTTTGAACAAGGACTTACCGATAGACTTCTCCAGCTGCGAGAGCTGGGCACTGACTGTTTGCACGGCCAGGCCAAGGCGCTCAGCGGCACGTGTAATACTGCCCTCTTTGGCGACGACCCAGAAGTAATGCAGATGGCGAAAATTGAGGCTCACCTCAAAGACCTTTCCAGTTTTTCGAACTCACTTTCCAATTATCTCTGGTTTTTTAGAGGCGCGCAGAAGCCCGCCCTAAAAAGTACGCTGGTAAACTTCCCCAATTATTTTTAACGATACCTTCTTCTGAAAGTTGCCCCATGATTGAACTGCTGTCCGACCCGCAAATCTGGCTGGCATTTTTGACGCTCACCGCGCTTGAACTGGTTCTGGGCATCGACAACATCATTTTTATTTCGATTCTGGTAGACAAGCTACCACCGCATCAACGCGAAATTGCTCGAAAAATCGGACTGTTTGGAGCCATGTTCATGCGCATTGGCTTACTGATGATTCTGTCTTGGATCGTTGGATTAAAGGAGACGCTATTTACGGTCTTCGACCAGCCGTTTTCTGGCCGTGACATTGTGCTGTTGCTGGGCGGCCTGTTCCTGATCTGGAAAAGTGTGGGTGAAATTCATGAATCCCTGGAGGGCGCACACCGGGAACAAAAAAATATCGTACACGCCTCATTTGCCTCCATCATCGCGCAGATCATGCTGATTGATATGGTGTTCTCGCTCGATTCCATCATCACGGCAGTCGGGATGGTTGAGCAGGTTGCCGTGATGGTGGCTGCGGTCGTTACCTCTGTTTTACTGATGATGGTGTTCGCCGGCCCCATAGGACGGTTTGTTTCCAAACATCCGACCGTCAAAATGCTTGCGCTGGCCTTCCTGGTTGCCATTGGTGTCGTGCTGATTGCCGAAGGTTTCGGCACCCATATACCCAAGGGATATATCTATAGCGCGATGCTGTTCTCAGTCATCGTTGAAATGCTGAACATACGACTGCGGAGGCATTCGTCCCGGCCAGTAGACATCATCGCATCGATTGCAACGTCAGAGGTCACTGATAAAAAATAAGCCTACTGAGCAGATCAATAACTTCAGACTTGTTCTGAGGCCACTAATTCTGCTTTCAAATAGGCGTAGAACACCGGGGCCGCGATAACCCCCGGTATGCCGAAAATCGCCTCCATGATCAGCATCGCGGTCAGCAGTTCCCAAGCCTTCGCATTAATCTGAGTACCAATAATTTTGGCGTTCAGGAAGTATTCGAGCTTGTGTATGGTTACAAGAAACAAAAGAGCAAAGGCAGCCGTTGAGAGGGAATGCGACAAGCTGATAACAACAATGACAGTGTTTGAAATCAGATTGCCAACCACCGGCAATAGCCCTGCGATGAAGGTGATCAGTATCATGGTTTTCACAAAAGGCAAGTGAATGCCCGCCGTCGGTAGTACAAGTGCCAGAAAAATGCCCGTAAAAATCGCATTGATCCCCGCGATTCTGATTTGGGCGAAAACGATCTGCTTAAACACTTGATGCAAACGCACGATGCGCTGATGTAATGCGGCTGACAAGGGTTTGTAATGATGAATGTACGTCGTGTCATATAAAGCCGCCATCGCGCCGATTACCATGCCGACTAACAAGTGGACAAGCAATCGGCCCATCTGCTTTCCAAGATCGGTGGCTTGTGATGCATGGTCGCGGATCCAATAGGCAAATGATTGCTGCATTGCCTCCGCACTCTGAGGCAGGTAAGCAGCGAGCCAGGGCGGAATCTGAGAGCGCGACTGATCGATTAAATCCGCCATTTTTTTCAACAGCACTGGCAGGCTGCCCGCATCTGACATAAAGAAGTTCGCCGCTCCCCATACGATCGCCGTTAACAGCAAGACAATCGTAGTTCCAAGCACAGCCACTGCAATCAGGCGAGCACGTTGTGTGTCCAATGTGGCGCTTAACCTTGGGGCGAGCAAGTGTACTAGCGCGAAGACCAGCAATCCCGCATACAGCGCGGCCAACAAACCGGCCTGCAGTACAAGCAGCAAACCGGCAGCTGCGAGTCCGTAAGAAACTAATTCAGGCAATGATGCGCGGGTCTGAGTGCTCATGTGCTTGTTCTGTGCGGAAGAATCCAACTTCAGGGATGGGCCAAGAAAAAGCCGTTCGCAGTAACCTGCGAACGGCTTGTGCCGAGGACGATTGTGACAAACTTCTATTGCAGGCCGATGATAGAACGGCCTGCGGTGTCGATCAGACTTGCTGTATTCCGGCCAACAACCAACCACCGTTTCCATTCATCGGCTTGGAAAGAACCCAAATCTCGTTGAATGCCTCAGCAGGAGCGTGTTCGTCTTCTTTCACCATGCCGTTGAAACGAACGCTCGCCAGATGTTCATCACCCACGGTTTCTATGCCCATGAGCTCCGCCTCAAGCGTAACGACATCGGTGTGATTAGGTGACGCGCCGCGCTCCGTAAGTTGCATTTTCAGCTCGGCAAACATTTCGGGCGTAGTGAACTCACGAATATCCTGCGCATCGCCTTTGTCCCATGCAGCCTGCATACGTAAAAAATTCGTTTTTGCGTGGCGCAGGAAACCTGCCGTATCAAAATCAGCAGGAATTGCTGGCGCTGCGCCCGACTGCCAGTTTACCGGCTGGGGTGCAGAACCAAGGTTGGAACCAACTTCGGGAATGCCACTCTTTTCCATAGGCCCGGCAAATGCAGGCCGGGGGGCCTGATTCGCAGTTTTCTTCGAGAGCATTCGGAACAAGAAAATTGCGCCAACGGCGAGCAAGCCGATCATTAAAATGGTGCCGATCATGCTGGCTAATTCACCACCAAGGCCGAAGTGCGACAAAAGGGCGCCCAGGCCAAGGCCCAACAAGGCACCGCCCAAAATACCCCGCCATGGACTGGCAGGTGCTGCTGCGGGCGCTGCTGGGCGCGATGCGGTAGCGGACTGACCCGGACCCTGTGCGGGCGCCTGACGACTGTAGCTCGGTGACGACTTGCCAGACGAGCCGCCACCACCGAGACGCTTCGCTTCGGCGCTGGAGACGACAACTGTGACTCCCATAATCGCCACCATCAGTGCCATCCAAAACTTCTTCATGTGTCCTCCTGAAAGCTTTACGAGCAGAAAGCGCCTGCTCCAAACGTTATTACAGTCCGCATTGTAAGGAATGATGTCGTGCCGTCAAATCCAGATAGGGTGGAGAGAGACTTCGGAAAAACAAGACTAAACAAATAGATAGTTTGTTGATTAACCGAACTGATCTCCATCAATCGACGCTTTTTGTGGGTTAGGCCTTGTACTCACCGAGAGATTTTAATGATAACTACCAACTTCCGCTAAGCGATAGGTGGGACCTATTTAATTTACAATAACTATCAAATAAAAAATTCAATAGTTTCGACCTATTCTCTGCTCCGTACCGCTCAGAGACCCAAGGAGAAAACCACGTCCCTCATTAAACACCCGTATTGAGCCTTTCAACACCAGCGCTTATCACAATGGCAAATTTTTCCTGACAGTGATGCCAATCTGAAAGGCCAGTGGTCCGTCGTATTTTTCTACCCGGCCTACTTCACCTTCGTTTGTCCAAGAGAACTGGGTTATCTCGCAGATCACTATGACACGTTCAAGGCATTGGGGGTGGAAATCGATGCTGTCTCAACGGACACGCATTTCGCCCACAAAGCCTGGCATGACTCGTCCGACACCATCAGTAAGATCAATACCCGATGCCCGGCGACCCGACTGGCGCCATCAGTCGCAGCTTTGGTGTGATGACCGAAAGCGCGGGCCTCGCACTGCGCGGTACTTTCGTCATCAACCCAGAAGGTCAAATCAAACTCTGCGAAATTCACGATGATGGCATCGGATCTCCACACACCCGGATGAGGTGTGGTCAGTGCTTCACGATGGAGTAGCCGTAACCTCCGTCTTGAACCTGATACGCCAAGCATGCAGCAGTGGCTCGGTATAGCCCGCAGGTTGTTTCAGTCCTTTGAACACGAGATCGCTGGCGGCCTGGAATGCATAGGAATGCTCGAAATCAATCGACATCGGTCGGTAAAACGAGTCGTCGGCATTTTGTGCATCAACGACAGTTGCCATGCGCCTGAGTGTTTCGCGAACCTGCGCTTCGCTGACCACACCATGCAAAAGCCAATTCGCAATGTGCTGGCTGGATATCCGTAAGGTCGCACGATCTTCCATCAGACCGACATTGTGAATGTCTGGCACCTTGGAACAACCGACGCCTTGTTCAATCCAACGCACCACGTAGCCGAGAATACCTTGAGCGTTATTGTCCAACTCCTGCTGTATTTCCTCAGCCGACCAATTGGCACGGGGGACAACGGGTATCACCAGCAATTCATCACGCAGACGCTGAATTTCGGCCGTTGCATCGCTTTTTTCCAGCTGCTGCTGAATCGCTGCCACATCAATCTGATGGTAATGCAGTGCATGCAAAGTCGCCGCAGTGGGCGAAGGTACCCATGCCGTATTGGCGCCTGCTTTGGGATGCGCGATTTTCTGCTCCAGCATTGCCGCCATGAGATCGGGCATTGCCCACATGCCTTTGCCAATCTGACCGCGACCGCGCATACCACATGACAAACCCGTAAGCACATTGCTGCGCTCATAGGCTGACAACCAAGTCGATGATTTCATGTCGCCCTTACGCATCATCGGACCAGCGGTCATCGACGAATGCATTTCATCACCGGTACGATCAAGGAAACCAGTATTGATAAAAGCCACGCGCGCAGCAGCTTCGTGCAAGCAGGCTTTCAGGTTGGTTGATGTGCGACGCTCTTCGTCCATGATGCCCAGCTTGACCGTGTTTTCTTTCAGGCCCAGCAATGCTTCCACTCGACCGAACAATTCGACCGCAAAGGCGACTTCCTTCGGCCCGTGCATCTTGGGTTTGACGATATACACCGAGCCTGTGCGGGTGTTACCAACGCTCTGACTGGCAGGGCGCTGCAAATCATGTAGCGCAATAGTGACTGTCACGACAGCGTCCAGAATACCTTCCGGTATTTCCTTGCCATCGGCGGTGATGATGGCCGGGTTGGTCATCAGATGGCCGACGTTTCGTAGGAAAAGCAAAGAGCGTCCATGCAGCTTGAACGACTGGCCATTTGGGCTCATGTATTCACGATCTGCATTGAGGGTGCGCGTGAAAAATTTCCCGCCCTTAGAAACAGCCTCGGACAACGTACCTTTCAATATACCTAACCAATTTTCATAAGCAGCTACCTTGTCATCACCGTCCACCACGGTAACTGAATCTTCCAGATCCAGAATCGTCGACAAAGCCGATTCGATCACCACATCGGCAATGCCGGCAGGATCGTCTTTGCCAATAGGCTTAGATCGATCGATACGGATATCGATATGCAAACCATTGTTTTTCAATAGGACTGCCGAAGGCGCCGAGGCCTCGCCCTGAAAGCCGGCAAATTGTGCGCTATCTTTTAGTTCGCTATGGCTACCGTCTTTTAGTGTCACGCTCAGTTTTCCGCTGTTGACCGTATAAGAAACGGCATCAGCATGTGAGCCTTTATTCAATGGCGTGGATTGATCAAGAAAATTTCGAGCGAACGCAACGACTTTTGCACCACGCACTGGATTGTAGGATCCAGCGCGGGTTGCGCCGTCAGTCTCAGGAATGGCATCGGTGCCATACAACGCATCATAGAGCGAGCCCCAGCGTGCATTGGCGGCATTCAGTGCATAACGTGCGTTTAGTATAGGTACCACCAGCTGTGGGCCCGCTGTGAGAGCAAGCTCGGCATCCACATTCTCCGTAGTGACTTTCACTTCCTTGGGCATCGGCAGCAAGTAACCAATCGATTCGAGAAATGTGCGATAAGCCGCAACATCGGTGATCGGGCCCGGATGCGCACGGTGCCATTGATCGAGTTCAGTTTGCAGGCGATCTCGCTCAGCTAACAAAGCAGCGTTCTTTGGCGAGAGGTCGTTTACGATTTGCGCAAAACCTTTCCAGAAGCTTTCGCTATTAATGCCAGTGCCGGGAAGGACTTCATTCTCAATGAACTGATGCAGAACGGTTGCCACTTGCAATCCGTGACATTCGGTGCGTGCTGTCATGATGGTTTACCTGTTAAATAATAATGTGATTAAAAAATTCTGAAATCTGTATAAAGACCAACGCACTGTGCTGATTGTGCTGTCTTTTTACATCCCTCTGAAAAGCTTACGTAACAAATCGAGCCAGATCTTCCAAAGTTCGTCCCTCCGCATGCGGCGTAATACCCAGTTCTTCCAACGGCGCGTTCGAGCGGTTTACCCAGAAAGTTTTGTAGCCAAACCAGGCAGCGCCACAAATGTCCCAGCAATTACTGGATACGAACAAGGTATCTTTTGCCAGCACACTCAGCGTATCGGTACCGAGTTGATAGGCTTCAGGTGCCGTTTTGAATTTTTTGACGGTGTGTACCGACAGCACCTGCGTAAACAAATCACTCATGCCAGCTGCCTGTACCACTGCATCCAGCATTTCCGGATTGCCGTTAGAAAGAATGGCGAGCTTGAGGCCCTTTGTTTTCAGCGACTTCAGTACCGCGAGACTTTCGGGAAATGCCTCGAGTCTGGCGTACTGACCCATGATCTGAGTTTGCGCGTCGAGTGTCAGTTCCAAACCGAGCTTGCGGCAAGTAAACACCAGCGCATCCTGAGTGACTTCCCAGAAAGGCTTGTAGGTATTAGAGAGCGTGCGGAGGCGGGTGTACTCAATCTGCTTGTCACGCCACAGTTCGGCAACCGCAGCGCCCTTGCCGGGAAAAAGACGCTCGGCGAGCGCCCCGATGGAATACACGTCAAAAAGTGTGCCGTAAGCGTCGAAAATTATGGCTTGAACAGGCATGGGGTAAGTTCCTTTGGGTACTTGCCCAAAGTATATTCACCCAGAAAAGTAATAAGCCCTCATAAAAGTTGAATCACTTATGCTTTTTAGTCACAAGTAGGGCATCAATATGAAAAAGGATGCACGACCACCACGACTCAAATCACATGAGCAGGAGTGATGCAATCAGGTTGGATGGCCAGAGGCTTGGACCCGGTGCGGCTTAAACGTCAATATTGCCCGCAGAAAGCGCATTCAATTCGATAAAGGCCCGCCGCGGCTCGACATCATCGCCCATCAGTGTCGTGAAAATCTGGTCGGCTGCGATGGCATCTTCGATCTGCACTCTCAGCAGACGACGCACCGTCGGATCCATGGTTGTTTCCCACAGCTGGGAGGGATTCATTTCGCCTAGGCCCTTGTAGCGCTGCTTGGAGACGTTACGCTCCGCCTCATCGCGTAGCCAGGCCATCGCCTGATGAAAATCCACAACGGCGGATTCGCGAATCTTCTCGCCGCTGCCGCGACGTACCAGCGCGCCGGGACCTATCAACCCCTTGAAGGTCGCTGCCGCCTCAGCCAGCACGCCATAGTCAGGGCCATGCACGAATTCGGCATCGATCACACTCAATTTCAAGTTTCCGTGATGGCGGCGGGCGATACGCAGCATGTGACGCGCTGAGAGCGGATCCGAACTGACGCTAACTTCCACAGCAGGGTCGTTGATTTCAGCACTCAGCGCTTGCGCTGATTGTTCGGCAGCTTCTGTCGTGTCGAGATCGAGGATAACGCCCGTCATGATGGCCGACAACGCCGCATCATCAATGGCACGCGACAGGCGCCGGATAATGGCATTGGCCGTGTTGTACTTACGAACCAGCTCGGCGAGAGCATCGCCTGAAATCGCCGTGCCATTTTCTGTAGGAACCAACGTTGCATCATTGAGAGCGATCTGCATCATGTAACCCGCTTCTTCGAGATCATCTTTCAGATAACGTTCGTCCTTGCCATGCTTGACCTTGTAAAGCGGCGGCTGTGCAATGTACACATGGCCGCGCTCTACCAGCAGCGGCATCTGACGATAGAGCAGGGTCAGTAGCAAAGTGCGGATGTGTGCGCCATCGACGTCCGCGTCCGTCATGATGATGATGCGGTGATAGCGCAGTTTGTCGATATTAAATTCATCAGCACCTATTGATGTGCCGAGTGTCGCAATGAGCGTGGTGATCTGCTCGGAAGACAGCATTTTTTCGAAACGCGCTTTTTCAACATTCAGCACCTTGCCGCGCAGCGGAAGAATCGCCTGGAATTTACGGTCGCGACCTTGTTTCGCTGATCCGCCCGCCGAGTCACCCTCGACGATATACAACTCGCACAGGGCAGGATCTTTTTCCTGACAATCTGCCAGCTTAGCTGACAAACCCAGACCATCCATAACGCCTTTACGACGGGTCAGTTCACGGGCTTTGCGTGCGGCTTCGCGGGCACGCGCTGCTTCGACGATTTTGCCGCAAATGATCTTCGCATCATTCGGCCGCTCCATCAGGTAATCAGTCAGCGTCTTGGCGACGACCTCTTCGACAGGCCCGCGCACTTCGGAAGACACCAACTTGTCCTTGGTTTGCGAACTGAATTTTGGTTCGGGAACCTTGACCGACAACACGCAAGTCAAACCTTCGCGCATGTCATCGCCACTGATTTCGACTTTCGCCTTTTTGGCAAAATCATGTTCCTCAATGTACTTATTGATCACGCGCGTCATCGCAGCACGCAGACCGGTCAGATGTGTGCCGCCATCGCGCTGTGGAATATTGTTGGTAAAGCAGAGGACTTGCTCATTGAACGCATCGTTCCACTGCATCGACACGTCCACCGAGATCGTCGTGTTCTGTTCCGACATCCGTTCGCCCGTCGCCTGAAAAATATTCGGATGCAGCACGCTTTTGCTCTTGTTAATGTATTCAACAAAACCGCGGGTACCGCCTTCGAAAGCAAAGCTCTCTTCCTTGCCGGTACGCTGATCCGACAGGCGAATATGCACGCCATTATTTAGGAACGACAGTTCACGAATACGCTTGGCCAGAATGTCGTAGTGAAATTCAATGTGATTAAAAATTTCCTCGTCGGCCCAGAAATGCACTTCCGTGCCGCGCTTGTCAGTGTCGCCGACCACTTTGATCGGTGAAATTTCAATGCCATCTTGCACTTCGATTTCGCGATGCTGAGGCACGCCTCGTTCGAACTCCATGTAATGCTGCTTGCCATCGCGTCGCACCGTCAGCTTGAGCTTCTTGGACAAAGCGTTCACGCAAGAGACGCCCACACCATGCAAGCCGCCGGACACTTTGTAAGAATTCTGGTCAAACTTGCCGCCGGCATGCAGCTCGGTCATTACGATCTCGGCGGCGCTCCGCTTTGGCTCATGTTTGTCATCCCATTTAATGCCGGTAGGGATACCACGACCATTGTCAGTAATGGAGATGGAATTATCGGAGTGAATCGTGACGTGGATTTCGGTACAGTGACCTGCCAGCGACTCATCGATGGAGTTGTCGAGCACCTCGAACACCAGATGATGCAGGCCGGTGCCATCGGACGTGTCACCAATGTACATGCCGGGGCGCTTGCGGACAGCTTCCAGACCTTCGAGAATCTGAATCGATGACGCGCCATACTGATTAGATTGGCTGACGTTTTCTGACGGAATGGCTGACATGGCTACCTTAAAAAACAATTGCTAGAAAAAACGGTGGGTCAAGAATGGTACAAAGGGGCCACACCGGCCCCTTCGTATCGCACTGCGTCTTGCTTTAAATTCTCATTGGCATAACGACATATTTGAAGCTTGCATCGTCAGGCAAGGTGATCAAAGCAGACGAATTGGCATCACCCAGCGATATGCTGATCTGATCGCACTTGAGGTTGTTGAGTACGTCGAGCAGGTAGGTGACGTTGAAACCTATATCGACGCTGTCTCCACCGTAGTCGATTTCCAGCTCTTCGGTCGCCTCTTCTTGGTCGGCATTGGTAGAGCTGATTTTCAGACTCCCCGGCGCGATCACGCAGCGCACGCCTTTGAACTTGTCTGAGGTCATAATCGCCGTACGCTGCAATGCACGCAACAACAACTCACGGCTGATCGCAAAGTTGTTTTTATAAGCTTTCGGAATGACTCGTGTGTAATCCGGGAATTTGCCTTCGACAAGCTTGGAAATGAGCTCTATCTCGCTGAAATTGAATTTCACTTGATTGGTCGCGATTTGCAATTTGACCGGGTCATCATTTTCCTCAAGCAGGCGCTGCAATTCCATAATGGTCTTGCGAGGAATAATCACCTCTTGTCGAGCAAACTCCTGATCCGTCGTGATCTGGCTGAAAGCGAGACGATGACCGTCTGTCGCGACTGCAATCACATTTTTGCCGTCAACCACCAGCAGCAAGCCGTTGAGGTAATAGCGAATATCCTGCTGCGCCATCGCGAAGTGCACCATATTGAAAAGATGCTTGAGCGTCTTTTGCGGCAAACTGAGCTCGGCGGCGTAATGATCGGCCTGGGCAACGGTGGGAAATTCTTCCGCCGCAAGGGTTTGCAGTGCGAAACGCGATTTGCCGCACTGAACTGTCATGCGCTTGTTCGTCAGCGACAGCGTTACTTCGGCATCTGGCAGCGCGCGCAGAATATCGAGCAACTTGCGCGCTGCCACTGTCGTGGCAGCCGACTCTTTGCCCGAGCCAATCGCAGCATGCGTGCTGATCTGCACTTCGATATCGGTGGATAGCAGGGAAAGTTCATCGCCTTCCTTGCGAATGAGGATATTGGCCAGAATCGGCAGCGTGTGCCGACGCTCGACAATACCACTCACGATCTGCAGCGGCCGCAGCAGCGCATCTCTATGTGTTTTTACCAATTGCATGGTGTGGTCCTTTCGCAAAACTTTTTCATCTATAAATTCGTTACCCGAGGCTACTGGCTTGTCACGCCTTGCCGCTGGCTCAACCTTTCAGGGTTTGTTCAAGTACATGCAGCTCGTGATTACATTCCGGATTTTTGCTGCGATCGGCGCCGATCTTACGTACAGCGTGCAAGACCGTTGTGTGATCGCGGCCACCAAACAGCTCACCGATTTCCGGCAAACTTTTTTGCGTCAGCTCTTTGGCGAGATACATGGCAATCTGGCGCGGACGCGCAATATTTGCCGGGCGCTTCTTTGAATACATATCAGCGACTTTGATATTGAAAAAGTCGGCGACGGTCTTTTGAATGTTTTCGACCGAAATCTGTCGGTTCTGCACCGACAGCAAATCCTTCAGCGCGTCCTTGACGACATCGATGGTGATCTCCTTGCCATGAAAGCGTGAATACGCAAGTATCTTGCGCAGGGCGCCTTCCAACTCGCGGACGTTCGAACGCAGATGCTTGGCAACAAAAAAAGCCACGTCATCCGACAAGGCACCGCCTTCTTGTGATGCTTTTTTCAGCAGAATCGCTACCCGCATTTCCAGCTCGGGGGGCTCAACGGCGACGGTCAAACCCGAATCAAAGCGCGAGATCAAGCGATCATCCATGCCGCTGATTTCTTTCGGATAGGTGTCGCTTGTGATGATGATCTGCTTTTTGGCTGCGATCAGCGCCTCGAAGGCATAAAAGAACTCTTCTTGCGTCCGGCTTTTACCACCAAAAAATTGAATATCATCGATGAGCAGCAAATCGAGCGAATGGTAATAGCGCTTGAAATCATCAAACCCCTTGCGCTGATAGGCGGTGACAACATCGCGCACGTACTGCTCTGCGTGGATATAGCGAATCTTGACCGAGGGATTGTCGGCCAAAACCTGATTACCAATCGCATGGATCAGGTGGGTCTTGCCCAGACCAACGCCCCCATACAAGAACAACGGGTTGTATGAACTACCGGGATTGCTGGCAACCTGAATTGCGGCCGCACGGGCTAGCTGATTGGCTTTGCCGGTGACAAAACTGTCAAAAGTCAGGGCCGAATTGATCTTGCTCTGGTCGCGTCGAGCACCGCTCTCGCTACCATGCCCAGCGGGCAGCGCCGCCGCTTCGGACTGTACGACCGCTGCTGGCGTGAGCTGCGGCGTCACTGGTTTTTTGGCGATATTGTTGCGGGGGTCCAGCACAAACTGCACATCCACCGGCCCCTGCCAGAACTCTGCTGCGATACTGGTGATACGAGCAGCAAACTGGGTTTTCACCCAATCGAGCTTGAAACGGTTAGGCGCGGCAATCCTCAAGCGCCCCTCTTCAAAATCAAGGGGAGCAAGCGGCTTTATCCAGGCGCTGAACTGCTGAGGCGTCAGTTCCTGCTGCAGCTGCGTAGCACAGGACTGCCAAAATTCTTCCATGCGATTGGTCTGGTATGAAGCGGCGAGTGGAGGCGCACTTCGGGTTCATTGTCGGTTTGATGGCCCAGCACGAAGCTTGCCGCGGTGACGCCTATTTTACTCCCCGCGGGCAAAGTTATCCACAGGCTGGCGCCGATTTTCGGGAGATCGTTGACGGATTATCTTCAGCGACAATTGTCAATCAATTAATGGCCCTGAGTTGGAGGCGACAATCGCCCATTTACAGGTGCCCGGTTATGACGAGCCCAGCCTTTTGGCCTGTAAGTGATTGACAAATATACGGAAAATACTGTCTAATTCACGGTTCTGCGCGCCGCGCGCTGACTTAGGTTAATGCGAGCGCTGCGACTAGCCCGTATTGGCCGGACAAGTTCCGGATTCCTACCGATTTTTTGCTGATTGAGCGAGAGCCATAATGAAACGTACCTACCAACCTTCCGTCGTCCGCCGCAAGCGCACTCACGGTTTCCGCGCGCGCATGGCTACCCGTAGCGGTCGCGCGATTCTGAATGCCCGCCGTGCGAAAGGCCGCAAGCGTCTCGCAGTCTGAGGCCGGTTGCGCACGCGGCACTGATAGCGTGTCCGGCAAACGCCCGGAAGATTACGCAAGAATCAGGCGTATTGTAAAAACGGATGAGTTTTCATCCGTTTTTCGTTTGAGACCCGTATTCCGAACTGCACACTTCGTGCTTTACGCGCGCCCCAACGAATCAGGAAATGCGCGATTGGGCGTCGTGGTTGCCAAACGTCTTGCGGCGCGTGCCATTACCCGCAACATGATCAAGCGACTCGCGCGCGAGATGTTCCGAAAGTCAGAATGGGTCAAGAGCGATTTCATTATCCGGCTGAACGCCCCGGTGGTGCGACGTGATCAAAGTGCTTCTTCCCGCGCCCAAAAAATCGCGCTGGCTGCCGAACTGACTGAACTGATGAAGTCTCAACTCCTTCGATAACGCCCATGAAATTCATGCTGCTGCTACTGCGAGGTTACAAGCTCTGCATCAGTCCTTTTTTGGGTCAGCATTGCCGCTTTTATCCCAGCTGTTCCGATTACGCACAGCAAGCTATCGTCGAACATGGTGTTGCACGCGGCAGCCTGCTCGCTGGCCGGCGACTGTGCAAATGTCATCCATGGCATGCTGGCGGCTTTGATCCCGTTCCATCCAAACAAACCCGCGGTGCCGATGCGCCGGTTTCGAACTCTCACTGAACTATCTTCGTTAAAGCTCTTATGGATATCAAACGTACTGTCCTGCTAGTTGTATTCTCACTCTCTCTGTTGATGCTTTGGGAGAACTGGAATGTCTACAACGGTGGACCTTCCATGTTCGCGCCTGAGCAAAAAGTCGCATCGACACCAACGCCGACATCGCCCGCCACCACCAGCGAACAATCCGTACCGCAGGCATCTACCAACACCAACGCAACCGTCACCAGCAATGAAGTGCCGGGCGGCGCAATTGCCAACCCTCAGGGCGAGCGCATCACCCTAAGTACAGACCTGCTCAGAGTAGAAATCAACACGGCGGGGGGAGAGCTCACTCGCGTTGAACTACTCGAGCACAAAGATGCTGCCAATCCGGAAAAAAACGTGGTGCTGATGGAGACCGGTTCGGGACGAACTTATATCGGTCAGAGTGGATTAATCGGTGGTGATTTTCCAAACCATCGCACCTTGTATAGCGCACGCCCGGGAGTGCGCACCCTGGAAAGCGGTGACACCCTTGAGCTGGTGCTTGATGCCGAACAAAATGGCGTGAAGCTCACCAAGACGTATGTATTCAAGCGCGGCCAGTATCAAATCGATCTGAACCATGCTGTCGCAAACGCCAACGCAGACGCCATCTCCCCATCCGTGTATGTACAGCTAGTACGCGATGGCAACAAACTCGAGGGTGATTCGGCGTTCTACAGCACCTTCAATGGTCCTGCGATTTATACAGCCACGGAAAAATTCCGCAAGGTCTCATTTGAAGACATAGAAAAAGCTAAAAATCCGGCACCGGTACGCACTAGCGATGGCTGGATTGCGATGGTCCAGCACTATTTCGTTACCGCTTTCCTGCCAACGGCCAATGGCCCGCATGAGCTGTTTACTCGGAAAATAGACAACAACCTCTATGCAGTCGGCTCCATCGTGAGCATGGGCAGCATTGCACCCGGTGCTTCGGCATCGATCTCGGGCAAGCTGTTCGCCGGCCCTCAGGAATCTGCGGCCCTCGAGCAATTCGCAACCGACTTTGATCTGGTCAAAGACTATGGCTGGCTCACGATCATCGCCAAACCAATTTTCTGGCTCATGGAACAAATTCAGAAAGTACTCAGCAACTGGGGTTGGACCATCATCGTGCTGACTATTCTGATCAAACTCGCGTTCTTCCCGCTGTCTGCAGCCAGCTATCGCAGCATGGCGAAGATGAAGCTGGTCACACCTAAAATGACTGCGATACGCGAACGTCACAAAGGCGATCCGCAAAAAATGAATGCGGCGATGATGGAGCTCTACAAGACCGAAAAAATCAACCCGCTCGGCGGCTGTTTGCCTGTCGTCGTGCAAATCCCGGTGTTTATCGCGCTCTACTGGGTGCTGCTGGCCAGCGTGGAAATGCGTCACGCGCCATGGCTAGGCTGGATACAAGATTTGTCGGCGCCCGATCCCTGGTACATCCTGCCTGTCGTTATGGCCGCTTCCATGTTCGTGCAGACCAAGCTCAATCCCACGCCGCCTGACCCGATTCAGGCCAAGATCATGTTGTTCATGCCCATCGCTTTCTCGGTCATGTTCTTCTTTTTCCCTGCTGGCCTTGTGCTGTACTGGGTCGTAAACAATCTGCTGTCCATAGGTCAGCAATGGTTCATCACCCGTCAGTCGGAGCAAGGTAAAGTCTGATCGCTTTATCTTTCCAAAAAAGTCCGTCGCCTGCTGGTCACGGACTTTTTTTATTCCGGATACACTTTCCCCATGCTCGCTGACAATTCTCCCATCGCTGCCATTGCCACTGCCCCTGGCCGCGGCGGTATTGGCGTCGTGCGCATTTCAGGTAAACATCTAGGAGCACTCGTGCATGCGGTCTGCCGACTTGATGCCGAGCGTACGCTCAGCCCGCGACAGGCGACCTATCTGGATTTCATTCAGGCCGATGGCAGCGTAATTGATCGCGGACTCGCGATTTATTTCAACGCACCCCACTCCTACACCGGCGAAGAGGTGCTCGAGCTGCAGGGACATGGCGGCCCGGTCGTCATGCAAATGCTGCTCAATCGCTGCCTCGAAGCAGGCGAAGAAATTGGCCTCAGGCTAGCCAATCCGGGTGAATTTACTTATCGCGCTTTTCTCAATGACAAACTCGATCTAGCTCAGGCGGAAGCTGTTTCTGATCTGATCGATGCCTCGACCGAAGCTGCCGCGCGACTGGCCACACAATCCTTGTCGGGCGCATTTTCAAAACAGATTGAACAATTGGTCGAACAAGTAATTCACCTTCGCATGCTGGTAGAGGCGACGCTGGATTTTCCCGAAGAAGAAATCGAATTCCTGGAAAAATCCAACGCACTCGGTCAGCTGCAAAGCCTCCGTGAAACGCTGGATACCGTACTAACGCAAGCAGGGCAAGGTGCCTTACTGCGTGATGGCCTCAAGGTGGTTCTCGCGGGCCAGCCGAATGTCGGCAAGAGCTCCTTGCTCAACGCACTTGCCGGCAATGATGTTGCAATCGTCACGCCCATCGCTGGTACGACGCGCGACAAGATTACCGAGACGATTCATGTCGAGGGCATACCCATCAACATTATCGACACCGCGGGCATCCGCGATGAAGCCGATGCTGATGGTGAGGTTGAGCGCATCGGTATTTCACGCACCTGGAACGCAGTGGAACAGGCCGATGTGATCTTGCACATCCTGGATGCCGGCCGCGGACCGACACGCGCCGACGAAGAAATCGTTGCTCGACTACCTGATCAGATTCCGCTGCTACGCATCTGGAACAAGATTGATCTCTCAGGGCACAAGCCTGGCATCCATCAGCAGGACGATGGTGCGCACATTTATATGTCAGCTGCAGAACGTACGGGGATGGATTTGCTGAGAAAGGAATTGCTACGTATCGCCGGCTGGCAGCAAACCGGCGAATCGATTTATCTGGCCCGGGAACGTCACCTGATTGCCTTGCGTGCAGCGCAGACACATTTGCAGACGGCTGCCGAACTCGCGGCGCAACGCGACAGCGCACTAGATTTGTTCGCCGAAGAACTGCGACTGACTCAGGAACGACTGAACAGCATTACCGGAGCGTTCACCTCGGATGATTTACTGGGCGTGATTTTCAGCCGTTTTTGTATAGGAAAGTAGGCGGCCGCCGCATTCGAGGCTCTCCAGAGATTAAGTATCGTCAGGCGTACCTGAGGTAAGTCGAGCATTACAAGGTTGAACTCAGGCCACGCATAAAACTTCAAACAGCCACTGAAATGATCTGGGTTCCGTTAGGCCATCTGTGTTCGCAGAAGGCCCTAGTCCTCCTCCCAAAGCGATGGCGAATGCATCGGTTGTCGCGCGGACTTCAGTGTGGATGTCGGCGTGCGGGATGACACGCGTGGCGCGGCCACCGACATCAGATGTTGTGCCGGATATGCGCGCAGGAAATCGGGAATCTGTTCCTTCGTAGACTGCAGCCACGCGGAATACTGCGGTGAGTCAAGCAATACGGGCATACGCTTCTCATCCTCGGGTCGATGAAAGCGCCGCATCAGAGGATGATTGTCGGCATTGATCGTGAGCATCGTAAACGACAGCAGCGGCAAATCATCCGGTCCGCCCGTTGGCCGAGACTCCCACAAACCTGCGATGCCCAACAATGTGCCATCGTCGCGTGCGATTTTCCATCGCACCGCCCGACCACTCTCATAGCAAGGCTCGAAAAATGATTCGGCTGGGATGATGCACCACTGTCGTTTGGCAAAAGCATGGCGAAACGACGGTTTACTGGCGACTGTCTCACTACGCGCATTGTAGGTATGCCGAGCAAGCGTCAGTTCCGCCCAATGCGGGACCATGCCAAAGCAAGCATTCACGCATTCCAGTTCGCCCGATCCATCGTCAGCAATGCGCACAATAGGCGCGAGATAGCCGGGATAGGTCTCGGCCTTATAATCTTCAGGAGCGTTCTGAACACCAAAGTGCCGACGCACCACCTCTGATTTAGGAGGCGTGTAGTTCGAGCACATGGCGCGTCATCGTTTATCCACTAAACATCGGTATCAGCAACAGACGCGCTTGATGCATTTACTGCTTCAACGACGATTTCACTCGCCTGAAATCCGATTTGCGTATCAGCGCGTGAATACCTTTGGTGCGATCAACCACCTGAGACACATTGAAATCTGTCGCTGCGGACAGATAGGCGTAGGCGATCGCGCGATCCATACTCATCACTTCAGACAAAAAACGAATCGCTTCTCTGACCGCATCTTTCATCGCATCATCCAGGTCTGGATTTAATCCAATAGCAACCCAGTAATGCGGTGTTTCACCCAAGGGTTTTTCTAGCGTACCGGAAGCGGAAGGAATGCGTCGATCGCCTTTTTTCAATAGCGTGAAACGAAACGTGGCGCGCATCGAATGCTCTAGTGCAGTGAGTGCCACCTCGCCGTTAGCCTGTGCCATATGCGGATCACCCGTATAAAAATTTGCGCCCGGCACAAACACCGGCAGATAGATCGTCGTGCCGGCGCCGAGATCTTTCACATCAATATTGCCGCCATACGCGCCCGGTGGAACAGAATGCACGGGCTGATCCGTGGCGGGAGCCACACCCATCACACCCATGAAGGGGGTCGCTGGAAAAGTGATCGTCTCACCCTGCCGGTTCTTCATCACACCTTCCCACTGCCCTGAGCGATTACGCCGAATGGGCGTAAAAACCGAGACGTTATGAAATTTTTCCGGCGCTTGTGCGCTCGCGTCGGGTTCCGGCTTGGGGCCTTCAGGAAATTCGCCCGCAAGCGCGCCTTTGCCATGACGATTGGAAATCACGCCATAAGCAACACGCGGCACCACCGACAAGATGTCGACCTTCAAAACATCGCCGGGTTCAGCGCCATCAACAGCGAGTGGCCCGGTAATGATGTGCGGTCCGTCCTTGGCAAAGTCATGCGGCAAATCGGATTGGGTAATTGCGATGGCGTCTTTCAACACCTGATTCGCGGGTATGCCTTTCGATGCGAAATACTGCAAGGGATTACGCCCCTGATCTTCCAGCAATCCCTCGTGGGACAAGGTGTCAAAAATTACGGTAGCGCCCGAGGGAACCGTGAGCACAGGTACATCAGCCGCGTTAGACAAATAGCCCCACTTAATAGTGGCGCGTGTCGATGGCACATAAAAAACCTTGCCACGATGTCCCTTGACGGCGATCGGGCCAGGTTTGTCAGCCAAAGGCTGAAGCGGAAATTCAGGGGTGGTGCCAGCACAAGCTGAGGCAACAGCACCCGCCAGCAAGACGCCAAGCGTCCAGTGTTTGTTATTCATGGTGTCCTGGATATTTTCGCAAAGAATTTTTAGATCTGGAAATTATGCATGATTTTAAAAACTAGTGAGCGCTACACCTTCGCAAAGAGTGGCTGCGGCGATCAGCGTCAGCAAGCTGTATCACAGGCACACAGGCTTTTCACCGGTCAAGGTCAAAAAATAGATGCTTGCGATGGCATCATTCGACGCTATGTTTTCGGTGGAAAAATTAGGCGACGAGACAATGACGAAGGTGCGTTGGGGTCGTAAAAACTGTTTCAGCGCAGTGACTGAAAAATACCGCGGTCGCGGTTTTTCATCACGTCATCCCACAGAAAAAGCTGTCCATTCATCGCGATGTAAACTCCGGCTGCTGCGAAACTGGCTGCTGCACACGCAAAGCCGAGATTAAACAAGGCATCGGATCGGGCGATTTGATAAGGCACCATCGCACCCGTCAGAACGATGGTTTTTTTCAGCGCTGCGTGACCGAGTACTTTAGCGGTCTCGGGCATGGTATCCGTGCCATGGACGATGACGATGCGCTCTTCAACGGAACGCGCACAGGCCTCGCGTATTTGCTGACGATGGCTGTCTTGCATATCGAGGGAATCTAATGCGAGTAAGGGCTCAAAGGTCACTGGCAAACTCAGCCGCGCACGATCGAGTGCCTCTGGCAAAACGCTGTCCTTGAAAATCAGGTTACCTGTGAGGGGATCATAATGTTTGTCGAAGGTACCGCCTGTTGTGATGATGCGCAGACTCATGGCTATTAA
>JAIXYM010000068.1 GCA_027490255.1 Oxalobacteraceae bacterium
ACCGCTTTCCAATCTAATTTTGACTGCATGCGAGAAAATAGGCGTCGATTCTTCAGATAGAGATTATAAAAATATCCGGGAAGTGCTCATTAATGGAAACGGGGATTTCCATCGGGAGATGAATTATTTGGTTGCGCAAGAAGACACGCTACGGCATGTTAGGCAGTATGGTTTTTGAAAAAGTAAGGAATAAAAAATTACTGAACTGAATTTAAAAAATATATTGCAATGTGAATTATTAATTTTTTGGAATGAAAATGGTGAAGACCGTCGAAGTTAATTCGAGGATGAAATATGAAGCTGTCGTAAGAAATTTGGAACGTCTGGATGAGTTGCGAGTAAAAAGTATTTCTACTGAGTTTGATGGAAGTACTAAAGTGATCTTTCGTGAGCGAACTCTGGGAGAATTTTTCAAGGAAAATCTTCCTTGGAATAAAACGCTGGCAATTGAATCTCGGCAGGGAGTTCTGGATGCGTTTAAGCCGCTGATAAAAAACGAGCTTCACTCAGAACAGCTATTTCAAAACATTAAAGATAGAGTCGATCATAATTTCGGTTTAACTGGCTATGCGCTGAAATGTGATTATCAACCTGTGCATGAAAGTCGCAGGCCCAGTCCTTTGCAAGGAGGTACTGTTGCAGCAATCAGCAAGGGAAACAGTATTCAGCTAGTTGAGGCGGATCCGGCGAAAATAAAATGTAGTCATGCAGTCTTGCGTACATCATCAGCTATCGTTGAAGCGTTGCAGCATCCGAAGCTCACTGAAATCTTGAAGAGATTGTATTCCTCAGGAACGGTTGAATACCAATATACCGATAAAAGAAGCACGCCCAGATCTCAACTTACGCCTCCGAAGCTAACTTTTGAAAATTTTAAAGATGGGGATACGACTAAATCTTGGTGCTGTGTCGCAGATCTAAAATTGCCGGATATTAGTTCTAATGAAGTGACGATTCCTTCAGATGACCTGAAGGATTTAATCAGGCGAGCCGTTGGGGAAAAGAGTGGCTCGGTAGTCATCGAAGTTATGTATGATCATTTAGAGGAACATCACCAGGTCAGTACTTACAGCTATACCAACCCTGGGTTGGCGGCGCAAATCAAGGCAGCGTCTGACATGGTTGCTAAGGCGAGGGAAGGAAAGAAAGACTTGGTGATCACCTTTGCCTGCAAGGATAAATCTGTACTGGAGAGGATGAGTGATATTGCTCAACCAAAAAAATCATAAAGACTTAAGAAATATGATAATGAAGCCAAGAAAATACAAGCGTGAGTAGAAAATGCTAATTACTTTTTAGGCTATTCAATCTTTTCTTGAGGATCTCTTCGTGGATAAGATTTTCAGAAGATGGCTTCACTTCAATCTTGGAAGTTAAATAAAAATATGAAAGTTTTTGAAAGTCATACTTTTGAGGTAAAAGCGAATACCAGTCGATCGGACTTTCTTGGTGAAATTAAAAAATTTGGAATTTTTTCTGCCGTTGAGTTCGAATACCGGGATGCTGGGAAAGGGATTTTTTTTGTTCGTGAAGTGGGTATGCTTGAACGTCTCGCTAAGATGGTTTACGGGATTTTATCAAAAGATGTATATCGTGCATCCGGCGATGCATTGCTCCACTTGGCACAAAAAAACATGGTTTTGGCGGGTATTCTTGGACGGTCTGTGCTTGAGGTCAGAGAAAAGCCCCTGTCTGCAAGGGAGCTGGGCAATAAACTTAAGCTCGAAGAAAAAAAATTTGATTTGGAGGGGGATTCTGTACTGGCAGTTCCCTCGGAAGGAAAGCTTATCATCACTGACGCTTTTTCAATAGATTTCGGGAGAGTTAATCAGGTGGATTTAACCGAAGCTCTAACCCATGAAAATTTTCGCAAAGCTTGCAGCTCTGAACTCTCCAAGGCGATAGAAAAACTTTCTGAGGAAGCGCTTTTCGTGAGGATTAGTCCAGTTTCTGACAGTGACGAACCTTCTGACGAAGCGATTAATAAGCTTCTTCTAGTCATCGACGAACATCAGCAATCCAATCCCACCAGTCGAATAATGATCGCTACCGATGGCGATAGTGTGCTGTACGAGCGTCTTTTGAATTTAAAAATACAGCATGATGCGAAAAAAGTTTTGCAAAAAAATGAATCGGATTTGAATGCGTATGATTTACTTTTTATTCCAGAAAATGGTGTTGAAGTAGAAAAAGTAAAATCTCTCAATGAAGATTCATTGTCAAAAATTAAAACTCAGTTTAAGGGTGTTTTTATATGCAAATCTGATAGCCCTTACCGCATTCAATCTGACTTATCGATCACTGCTATTAATACCTTGCTAGGTGTCCCCGCCGGATTTTCCGCAGCCAGCGATTTGTTGACTGAATTAGCGAATGGTTATGCGCCCCTAGAGATTCGGAAAGCATTTAATGCAGAGGGTTTGAGTACTGAAGACAAGTCTACGTTTTTTTCATGTCGGCTACCTGCAATGGATTTACCAGTCAAACGCTTGATTGTCTTCGAAAATCCAAGAGCATCGTGGCTTAAAAAGGATGATGAATATGATAATCAGGTCAATAAGGTCAGAGATTTTTACCTAGAGTTACTTCGCAAAGAGGGAGGCCGAGTTGTAATCCAATATCCTGGGAAGGAATATGCCTGCGAAGGACTCCGAAGGGCTATTGTGGAATTGCGTAAGCTGAACCATGGTCCCAGAGAAGTAATAATCACGACGGGAACATATCCTCATAAATCACTTGAGGGCTTTAAACCAACAACTCAATCCAACTTCACTGAGTAATGTCGAGTTCATTTACCCTCCTTCAAAGCAGTCCGTATAAACTGCTCTGCATTAATGCATTGCGTATCAGTGGTGGAGTGTCGAGATTACACCAGACAGCATCTCCAGCATCAAATCAATCTCTCCCAAAGTAATATTCAACGCCGGCATAAATCGCAACAAATCCGGCCGGGGTGAATTCAGCAGCAGCCCCTGTGGTTCAAGATCGCGCGCTATCTCGACAATCTTGCCGCCGATCGGCGAGCCCAGCTTCAACGCACGCAGCAGTCCTTCCCCGCGCTCTCCCTCAAGACCATGTTTTTCGCTTAGCTTGAGCAAGCCTTCGCGCAGATAGGCGCCTTTATCTAGCACTGATTGCAGAAAGCCCGGTTTCAGCAATTCTTCCAGCACCGCGACACCGACTGCCGTCATCAGCGGATTGCCGTTATAGGTGCCGCCCTGATCGCCGGGCTCGAACACAGCGCAGGCTTCGGTACATAGCAAAGCAGCCAAAGGCACGCCGCCACCAATGCCTTTGCCCAGCGTCATGATGTCGGGTTCGATGTCAGAGAGCTGATACGCAAATAACTTACCGGTGCGGCCCATGCCGGCCTGCACTTCATCAACAATCAGCAAAATACCGTGCTTGCGCGTCAGCGCACGCAGGCCCTGCATGAATTCGCGTGTCGCTGGAATCACACCGCCTTCACCCTGCACAGGCTCCAACATCACGGCCACGGTTTTGTCGGTGATTAATGCTTCAACACTGGCCAGATCATTCAGCTCAGCCTTGGGAAAGCCCGGTACTTGCGGTGCGAACATGGTATCCCAGCCCGCTTTACCCGAGGCTGACATGGTCGCCAGCGTACGGCCATGAAAACTGTGATTGAAGGTGATGATCTCGTAGCGGTTGTCGCCGGCAGCATTTTTGTTGAGCTTACCCCACTTACGTGCCAGCTTGATCGCGCCCTCGTTGGCTTCAGCGCCGCTGTTGGCGAAGAACACTTTGTCGAAGCAAGAATGTTGAGTCAACAACGTGGCCAGCTGTATCGATGGTTCGTTATAAAACGCAGGGGAAGGATTGATGACTTTCTTTGCTTGCACCACCAGCGCATCCTGGATGCACTGTGGTGAGTGACCCAGACAGTTCACCGCCCAGCCCTGTAGCCAATCAAGATAGCGCTTACCGTGATGATCCGTCAGCCACATGCCGTGACCTTCGGTAAAGACCAGAGGCGGACGATTGGTGATGTAGAGCAGTGCGTCAGTGTTGTACTGATCCATCTGCAGTTCGACAGGTTTGTTCATGATTTAAGCGGTGGCCAAATCGGCTTCAGAAGTAAATGAATCGGCGAAGAAGGCATCTTCCGGTAACTTGCATTGGGCAACAAAGTCACGTTGCGCGGCATCGACCATCACGGGTGCGCCGCAGGCATAAACTTGATGTCCCGACAGATCAGCAAAGTCAGCCATGACGGCCTGATGCACAAAGCCAGTGCGACCTGTCCAGGCGTCTTCCGGCAGGCCGTCGGAGATCACGGGGATGTAGCGGAAATTCGGCAGATCGGCGGCCCAGCTTTCGCAAAGCTCGTGCATGTACAGATCACTCGGGCGGCGGCCACCCCAGTAAAGAGTGATAGGGCGGGTCGACTTCAGATGCGCCCAGTGCTCGACGATCGCCTTGATCGGCGCAAAGCCGGTGCCCGAGGCCAGTAGAACGATAGGTTTGTCAGAATCTTCACGCAGGAAGAAAGTACCCATCGGGCCCTCGAAACGCAGAATATCGCGCTCTTTCATTGCACCAAACACATGATCAGTGAACAAGCCGCCGGGCATGTGACGGATATGTAGTGTGAGTAATTCATCCGCATGCGGTGCATTGGCCATGCTATAGCTGCGGCGCTTGCCATCCTTGAGCATGAACTCCACGTACTGCCCTGCTTTGTATTGCATGCGATCGGTTGCAGGGAGTTGCAGCGACATGATCATCACATCGTCGGTCGCGCGCTCAAGTTTAGCCACGCGCACAGGGACTTTTTTGATCGGAAAATCACCAACGCCTAGCACTTCGCGCGCTTCGATCGCCACATCCGATTGCGGTACGGCGCAGCAGAACAGCGTGTGTCCGGTGATCTGTTCGGCGCTTGATAGTGCGCGCTCTTGATGCGGACCGAGCGCTACCTCGCCGGAGAGCAGTTTGCCTTTGCAGCTGCCGCAAGCGCCGTTCTTGCAACCATAGGGCAGCCCAACGCCGGCGCGAATGGCAGCAGCCAGAATGGACTCGCCGGCATCACAAGAGAACTGCCGGCCACTGGGAGAAACGCTAACCTGAAACGTCATACAATCTCGCAAATGAAAAATAACGGTTTGAAGATTTTGGGCAAACCACGCCTGCTAATCATTGGATGCGGTGATGTCGGCATGCGTCTGTTGCCCTTGCTGCGCGCGCGCTTTCATATCTTTGCAGTGACCAGTCAGCCGGCTCGCTGTGCTGAATTACGCGCTGCCGGTGCGACGCCTGTTGTCGCCAATCTGGATCAGCGCGACAGTCTGTACCGTCTCAAGGGGCTGGCCGACACCATCGTGCATCTGGCGCCGCCACCTTCAGAGGGAAAACAAGACCGCCGCACCCGCAATCTGGCCGCCATTTTACCCCGACATGGCACGGTCGTTTATATCAGCACGACGGGTGTTTACGGGGATTGCGGTGGTGCGATGTTCGACGAAACCCGTGCGGTGTCGCCGGTCAATGCGCGCGCCTTGCGGCGCGTCGATGCCGAAAGCGTCCTGCGCCGCTGGGCCCTCCGCATGAATGGCCGACTGTCTATCCTCAGGGTGCCCGGGATTTATGCGTCAGATCGCCTGCCCGTCGACCGCCTGCGCCAGCAAACCCCGGCGCTGTCGCCGGATGACGATGTCTACACCAACCATATTCACGCGGATGATCTGGCCGGCATCATTGCACTGGCGATGTTCCGCGCAGCGCCGCAACGGGTTTATCACACGGTCGATGACTCGGATCTGAAGATGGGTGCGTATTTTGATCTGGTGGCGGACCGTTTTGGTTTGCCGCATCCGCCGCGCTTGCCGCGTGCGCAATTGGCCACGCAGGTATCGCCGATGCTGCTCTCGTTTATGTCCGAGTCTCGCCGACTAAAAAATGAGCGCATGAAAGCCGAACTGGGCGTGCGCCTGCGCTGGCCCACCGTCAGTGATCTTCTGGCGAGCCTGCCAGTACCGCCGACTTGATCCCATTCACCCAAGCGCGGGCGGGCAGACGGGTGATATCTCGGATGACAGCAGCACGCTCATAGAGATCCGCAAAATCCAGCGCAGGCAGGTTTTTAAAACCGATCGCCACCACATTCCCTTCATGAACTTCCGGCAGTGAGATCACCGCATCGAACGCCGGTAACATAGTCTGCAGATTTTTGCGATAGCTGGGATGGTCGCCAAACAAATTGATCGTCGCAATGCCATGACGACTGAGACAGGCAGCACAGGCGCGATAAAACGCTGGTGAATCCAGTACCGGTCCGCGCGCCGTGGCGTCATATAAATCGACCTGCAGCACATCAATACGGCCATGATTGGCTCTATCATTCACAAATTCATCCGCATCCATCGCCAGCACTGACAGCCTGTTATCTTCAGGTGGCAACTTGAACATCGACTGGCAGACAGCTATCACGGACGGATTGAGTTCCACCGCAGTCACGCGCGAGGACAGGTAATTTCGGTAACAAAATTTGGTCAGTGCGGCAGTCCCCAGCCCCAGTTGCACGATATGTGTGGGCTGATCAATGAAGAGCATCCAGGCCATCATCTGCTGCGCATACTCGAGCTCGATCCAGTCCGGCTTGCGCAGTCGCATTGCGCCCTGAATCCACTCCGTACCGAAATGCAGATAGCGCACGCCATCGCTTTCTGAGAGCGTGACCGGTGCGAATTTAGGTCGGCGGCCATTGCGGGCGGTGGCCTGTGAGGCCGTAGGTTTTGATGGCTTACGGGGCATGAGCACGAAATCAAGTTAATCAGTTAAGGCACGTCACTGTACTAGTTTTTGCTCGAAGGGCCGCTGAGCATCAGCCCGTATTGCTGGCGCAAGGCCGGTAAGCAGGAGCAAGCTGGTAGAAGACATCAGCCCATTGTAAAGAGGTCGCGCCACCCGCGCACGGTAGAATCGCCGTCATTAACAAGAACAAGAGGAGACAGATCATGAGCCAACCCATCATGCTGGTGACGGGCGGCAGCCGCGGTATCGGCGCTGCGACAGCGATCATCGGAGCCGCACGCGGTTATCGCGTCGCGCTGACGTATCAAAGCCAGTCAGCCGCCGCCGATGCGGTGGTGCAAACCATCACCGAAGCAGGCGGTACAGCGATGGCGATGCAGGCTGATGTCGGCGTCGAGGCCGATGTGCTGAAGGTCTTCAAGACTATTGACGAGCAGTGGGGCAAGCTGGACGTCCTGGTCAACAATGCCGGCATGCTGGAAAAACAAATGCGTCTGGATCAGATGGATGTCGCCCGCTGGCAGCGCGTACTGAATGCGAATGTCATCGGCAGTTTTTTATGTGCACGTGAAGCGGTGCTACGCATGTCGACCCGTCATGGTGGTAAGGGCGGCAGCATCGTGAATCTGTCTTCAGCGGCAGCGCGATTGGGTTCGCCAAATGAGTTCATCGACTATGCCGCATCCAAAGGCGCGGTGGATACCATGACCTTTGGTCTCGCCAAAGAGGTCGCCGCCGAAGGCATTCGCGTCAATGCGGTACGGCCCGGCCTGATTTACACCGACATTCACACCAGCGCCGGCGAACCGGGACGCGTCGAACGCGCCAAGGATGCGGTACCCATGAAACGTGGCGGCACTGCGGAAGAAGTGGCCGAGGCCGTGCTGTGGCTGGCTTCGGAGCAGTCGTCTTATGTGACGGGGACGTTGATTGACGTGACAGGTGGGCGGTAGTTTCTGCCCCACTGAATCGCCAGGATACTAATTCCACTATCTTGGCCGTGTATCGGACGGCATGCCCGATGCCATGGCCTGATAAAGGTTCTATACACACGCTGTTGGTATGCCTGAAAATTTGTACTATCCGCATGAAAAAAAGGAACTAAATCCCGGACTCTAGGCACGTAAGTCTTGCCGTCTGATGGTTGAGACTATTTGGGCGGCGCCCCTTTATTGAACGCGCCCAAAGAGAGACCGTCATGTCAAACCGCATACCAGCCACACCACGCCGTCAATCTCAATCCGAGACGGATACAGAAACGAGCAGCCGGGTCAGTCTCTCATCCAGTGAACAAAGCAGTACTTCAGAGGACGATTCAGAAAAATCCGCGCAAGCGCCTGTGATGA